>NZ_JBWWVR010000008.1:0-258183 GCF_056675575.1 Xanthomonas sp. NCPPB 3959 | reverse complement strand
AGATTTTCAGCGCTACGCCAGACCTTCGGAGAACGCTTGATGGATGCTGACATCAGCTGGGCTGATAAAAGGGAGTTGGCCCGAGCGTCAGAGCGCCACTTCCCGGCTTTTACGTGGTTCTTTTACCCAAGTTGTCGGATGAGGAGCCTAGAAAAATCGCTGAATAAGATCTCCTGTGATGGGCTGACCTTGCCACGCTTTATGGGCGACCAGGTGCTTGTGCGCACGCATGGGGCTGCCCGTTACGGGTGACTCTTCCAGCCTCAGAAAAAGCGAAGCAGATCGCAAAAGAGCGGAACCCTAGCTTGTGCTACCTAATTCGTTTTGCACTAATGGCGAACATAGGATTTCTCCCTGCGACCAAAAGGAGTTTGATACATGTCGAAAATCACCCTGATCAACCAGACCAACGAGACCGTTCGCCTCGCACTGTTTCAGAAGCCCATCAGGAACCCAACTCTGGCAACCATTGCTTGGCAAGTCGTTGCACCGCCCCCGGGTGGCAGCTCGATAGTAGACATCCCGCCTGACTTCAGCGTGCAGGCCCGCTACTCCAACGATCCCACGAACCCGAGCAATCTGGATACCTCGACCAAGCCAGTGAGCTTTTCGGAGACCTCGGCTTCGTTCTCGATCGACGGCGTGGTGTCACAGGACCGCCGCGCGAATGGCGCTGTAATCAACCATAGCCCAGACGATCTAGTCCTCAACGAAGTTCGTGTCGTCAACAACTTCAGCATCGGCGCTGAAACCACGCTCTACCGTGGTGGCGATGCGATCTATGAAGCGCAGGTCATCTGGCCAGGGGGCCTATTCCTGGAAGACCTCCGCACCAGCATGTATGTGGCCGTCATTTCCCAGTTCACCTACAAGGGCCAGCGATTGGTGCAAGAAGAGCTGAGCCTCACCGAAACCGAGGTCCCGGAAGGCGGCTCGCTGATCGTGACTGGCTCGATGTGGACGGGCTATTCGCTCACGGCGGCCTAAGCCAACGCTGCGTAACGGAATCTCCTCCGTCCCGCTTTATTTGAGGAAGAAGACATGACATATCCAGATTTCCCTGGCGCTTCAGACACCAGCGAGAACCCCGGCCGGGACTTGCCAGCCAACATATGGGCCCCAGCTGACGGCGGTAGTCTCCAGATCTACTGGGAGCTCGTGAACGAAGGCTATGGCTATGAAGTCGCTGTCCAACTCGTTGATGTGGCGTTGCTTGAGCAAGGTGACCCGGGAATCATTGTCTGGGCGATTGTCGATGTCACTCATCAAGCCTTGCCCTTCTCCTTGTATGACGAAGAAACCGGGCAAGAACTGATACTTGGCGGGAGAATCGAGTGGGTGGAAGTTACGAGTTTAAGTGGGGGAGTGACCAACAAAGTTCCCCCTCAGCTCTGGATCAAAGACGCTTACTATCCGGGTGGCGGAACTACGCTAGCAGCACGTATTGCGTGAGAAGTGAGATTAAACGTCAACCTGGTGGAACCGCGGAGCGATCCCACGCCCGCTTCGCCCAGCCCACGATGAGAGTGGGCACCACGATGACAGGGAGTCCCCAGAGGAACGCGAGGTAAAAGGCCCCGATAGCGAGCTCACCATAGACAGGGTGTTCCGCAAACTTCCAGCCAAGCACGGCACAGCCGAAGACGATAGCAAGCCCCAATCCGCCGCCCACGAGCGCCCCCTTCAGGAATCCGCCTTTGCGAAAGTAGGGAATGCGACCGGTCCTGACATGCCAAGCCCAGACCTGCTGGGCGCGGATGTGCAGCATCAGGCAGAACGCCAGGAAGCCGGCGATAAGCAGCCCACCTGCGCAGTAAACCAAGCCCATCAGCTGTTGGGTCTTGAAGACAGCGTCGAGGCCTGCTCCAAACAACAGCATGCCCAAGGGCCCGAGGATGACGCAGGGCAGGATCATGGCAGCCGGCCCGGTCGGCGCATAAAGCCGCGGGTAGTTCGCTTGGTGGTTCATTTCTTTTCCTCTGTTAGGAGCAAGACCAAACGGCGTCACGGCAACCGCATGGCAACTGGTTGGTCGAGGGTCAGCCCGCAGATGTTCCGTTATCGGTCACGTCGACCAGTTCCCAACCTTCGCCCGCCGGCCGGAACTTCATCGTCATCTTTAAGCGCATTTCCTTGGCCTTCGGCGTCGTGGGCTGATCGCCAATGAAGCCCAGTCCATCGACGGTCCCGGAGACCCGGCAGTCCTGATCACCGTTGGGCAGTTTTGTGCAGGCGATCTCCAGCCCGCTCGCTTCCTTGACTTCGAACCGCCAAGTCCGCTGAAGCGTTGCCTGCCTCCCCTGCTCAGTAAAGAATCGCTCTACTGCTTTGACAGCGTCCTCCTTGTTCGGCGCATGCTCTGCACCACAGGCCGACAAGCCCAACGCCAAGAAGCACGCCGAAATCCAAACACGTTGAATGGTCCGCATCACGACTCTCCCTTCTTCTGTTTGGTCAGGTCCACGCCGATGACCTCGTTTCGGTAACCCACCTGGACGCGTTCGACATCCACCTCGGCGCGCGGGCCTCCGTTCTCCAACCAAACGCGTTTCACCTTAAAGACGACCAGATCGTCTTTTGCGTCCCTGCCCTGCTTAAACAATCCGGTTGCCTCGCTTTCGCTCATGCGGATTGGAAGATGGAAGTGCCCGGCATGTTCGGGCGTCCAAACAGATCGCTCACTGCGAGCACTGGTCGGGACAAAGCCTTCGCCCGTGATACCGGCTACCTGAAACCCGGTTATCCAGGGAATCGGCACGTAGATGTCCAAGATGCCGCGTTGCCGGTCATAGGACGGTTGGTCCACGATGTTGGGGCGAACGGCAAAACGCTGGATGCCACGGAAGCGCTCGGCCCGCGCATCAAAAGCCGCGCCATACTTGCGCTCAATGGCTTCCGGCTCCTGAGCGGTGATGCCATTGGGCCCGTTCCGCTTCGTATCGATCAGCCATTCGCCATACAAACACCTCTCGCGCTCGGTCTTGCTCAACCGGTAGCTGGACCGCGTCGACGCAATCAGCCTCGCATCACAGGTGTGGTAGCCCGCCGAGGCCGTAGATGCCAACCCAGCGCGGATGTGTTGCCCGCCTGCCAGTTCGTCTTGGTCGAGGTCCCAGTAGGTTCCTTGCGGATCGAGATACGGGCTCTTGCCTCTGTCCGTCGATGCCTGCGGAGCCCCGGTGATGGCCCGCCCAAGCTGCTGAAGAAGATTTCCCCTGTCCTGCGCTTGCACCGCCATGCTTGCTGCCAGGACGCACGCGCCCGTGACTGCAGCCCACTTCTTCTTCATGCCCTGCTCCTTGCGCCAAGTTGCGACAAACTTACGTGTCACGTAGAGTCTACCCGTGGCGTAAGGCTTCCGTCATGCTCTTTCCATGCCTGCACTGCATCGATTCAGCCTGTGAAGCCCGCCACTCCCGCCCCTCGGGAGATCGTGGCCGCGCGCCTGCGCCAAGCCCGCGAACGACGGGGCCTGAGTCAGCGCGAGGTAGGGATGCGAATGGGCCTGGACAAAGACACAGCGTCAGCGCGGATATCCAGATATGAATCCGGAGCCATGTCGATCAGCCTCGAGGCATTGTTCGAGATGGCAGAAGCGCTAGAAGTGCCGCCTGCTTTCTTACTGGCTGGCACCCCTGGCATGGCCGACGCGATCATGGCATTGGGGGAGCAGAGCCATACTCAGCAAGACCAACTGGCAAAGGTCTTGGTGGCGCTATCTAAGCTGGAGCCCAAGGTGCGTGCTGCGCGCGTCCAAAAGCTATTGATGCCGAACGCTGACGAATAGCGGAACCATCGAGGCGCCCCGAACCCGCTACTGCAGTGGAGTCACATGCTATACAAGCATCTGGCACGGAGGCCTAGGGGGGCCTGAGCATGGGACTTTATCTGCGCAAAAGCGTGAGGGTTGGACCTCTGCGGTTCAACTTGTCGAAGGGCGGGATTGGCGTCTCGGCCGGAATCAAGGGGCTCCGGGTCGGAACTGGTCCGCGGGGTAATTACGTGCATATGGGCGCACGCGGCATTTACTACCGCGCAACCATCCCTTCGGGAGCCACACGTCCTCGCCCGGTGACACCACGCGGCTCCGTTCGCCCCGTCTCTGGCGCCCAGCCCTCCCCGCCTTCAAACCCACAATCGCCTGAGATTTCGCGCACCCATGGCCCGATGGTCGACATAGATTCGGCCGACGCGACCACGATTGTGGACTCGTCCTCCCAAGCATTGCTGGAAGAGCTCAATGCAAAGAAAAAGAGATGGCGTATCTGGCCAGGCGTCGCCGTGGTTTCGGCACTGGTGCTTTTGATTGCGACTGGCAACGAAGCCCCGGACTGGGCGCTGGTTATGCTGGCTCTCTTGAGCGTGGGAGGCATTATCGCAGCGCATTTGAAGGACCAACTCCGGAAGACGGTAGTTCTGATGTATGAGCTGGACGAGCCGATGGAGAAGGCGTTGGAAGCACTCCACGCAGGAGCCCAAACCATGGCCTCCGCTTATGCCACGTGGCACGTGTCCTCCCACGCCAAGGTCTTCGACCGGAAATACCACGCTGGGGCTGGAACCCTTGTTAAGCGCAAGCCGACGCGCTTTGCTTCAGCACCGCCCCCATTTGTCAAAACGAACATCAAGACCATCGCCGTCAATGTCGGAACCCAGGCACTCCATTTTTTCCCGGACCGTGTTCTGATCTACGACGCGAATGGCGTTGGCGCGGTGGGCTACAAAGAGCTACAGGTGCTGGTGTCATCCACTCGCTTTATTGAGGATGGCAGCGTTCCGCGTGATGCAACGGTTGTGGATAGGACATGGCGTTACGTCAATAAGAAAGGAGGCCCTGACCGCCGCTTCAAGGACAATCGGGAGCTGCCGGTATGCCAATACGAAGAGGTCGCCCTGCGCAGCGACACCGGCCTCAACGAGCTACTACAGATTTCTCGTCTGGGATCAGCCGCTGGGTTCGCCTCAGCCATTGAGGGCCTATCCCGAGTCATGCCTAGAGAGCTGCCCTAGCGATCGCCTCTGTCAGCAATGACTTTTAAAGAACCCCGGCAGCCCTAGCGTCTGCTGTCCTCTGTGAGAAATCTTCCACCGCGGCACTCATGGCTTCCTCTAAAGACCTGCGACGAGCCATCGCGGCCTGTCGCATCTGGAGAATGGCACTGCGGCCGGCCACCAGGTCTGCCTCGATTTGGGCCCTTCTTGCTTGAATGGTTCGATCTAGATCCGCGACCTGCCTGGGATCGATTGCTGAGTTCGGGTTGAAGTGGAATCGTGCTTCTTTTTCCTGCCGCCACTTCATAAGGCGGTCGGTCAGCGCTGGCCCAAACCCTGGAACGTTTAGAACCGCATTGCGATTCACATCTGCTGCCGTCTCGATGCCAAACGATTCCAGCATGACTTTCTTCGCCGCCCCGATGCCCGGAATAGTGGCTCGCTCAATCTCGAACTGGTCCAAGAACTGTTTGCGTGCGATCTGTTCGCGATTGTTGGACAGCGCTCGATAGCGCCTTTCTCGTTCCGCCTGCAGACCGGCATGCTCATCTCGCAGAGGGCGAAGCTGATTCTGCTTCGCTTGAAGCTGAGTGTCCGCTTGCTCTTGCTTCCATCGAGCGACGAGCCCGTCGTATTGGGCTTTCGCTTGCTTATAGCCGGACGCCAGTGGTGCCAAGTCCGAACGGCCACGGCTGTTGACCCATGCGCCCATCACCCACCCCAGACACGCCCATACGGGGCCCAGCACTGCAGAAAGTGCAATGCCAAGCACCGTAATCAGCAGCCCCACCAGCCAACCGGTCGTTTTCCAGAACGTGCGCCGGCTGCCCAAGGCTTGAATCTGGGGATTGGCAGGCACTGCCTTCACCTGAGGCAGCGCATGCATGGGTGGCAACACTGCTGTCGTGATATCTCGCCAAATCGCACCCAGGTTGAAGGGACCGGAGGCCAGCTTGGGGATGACGACCGCTGCACCGCCAAAGAGCGAAATCCCGGCGCGTTCAATTGGACACCATGGGCACTCAGACAGTCCATCAAAATAGAAGTGGGACGGCCTGGAAGAACACCGCTTGAAATGCTGCTCCAGCCTGGTCAGCGCTTGAACCCAATCCTCTGCCTTGGGACGCCCAGCCGGCTTAGCTCCCTCGGTGCCGAACGCCCTTTCCCACAGATCTGCAACCCAAGGCGACGCTGCGGCCGGCGACGCACTCAGCGGCGGAGGGCTCATACGTGTCCGAGCAGTGTCTTTGCCGTAGGCGTAACGGAACTCCGGGATCGCCTTTTCGATGGGCATATCGCCCGGCCCACTGTATCGGCCAGCAAAGGGATGCCGACCATTCATGAGCATCTGAAAAATCAGGACGGCCAGGCCGAAGTTGTCGTGGTTGGCGGTTCGTGTGACTTGTTTGAAGGCCTTTCCGTGGAGCTCGGGCGGTGTGAAGTCCTGGACGCCGACCTCACAGAGGAAGGTGCGCCCTTGATGCGAAATCTGGAAGCTGTCCGTGTCGATCAGCTTCACGGTCGCATCCGGTGACACCCGCACACCGCCGTGATTGACGTCCCCAACCAAGTGACCTGCTTGGTGGATAACCGAGAATGCTCGCGCAGTGTTCAAGGCGGCACGAACCACTAGCCTCCAGTCTGCCTGGGGAAAGTCCGCCAAGCGGCTTTTGGGGCTGTAAAGCTTATGAATGTCCTTCGATGCGCGAAGGTTGGCCATGACAAAGCCACAGACCTTGCCATCGGATTGCCGCAGCACGTCAGTAGGCCAGGCAGTGAGCTGATCCAGCGCAGCGGTCCGAAGAGCAGCCATGGCCACCAGCTTGTCGGCTCTCTCACTGCTTACCGCAGCCAAATAGATTTTGGCAGCCGAGTCCGGCCTCCCCTCGACTTCGAAGACCGTTCCCTCTCCCCCTTTGCCCAGTTGCTTTCCCAGCCGAACCGGTCCGGATTTACCAACCAGAGCAGCTGAGACCACTTAGGCGTCCTCTACTGACGCCGGTGCGTCTGGTAGCTTCGCCAGCCGACTGGCAAGCAGGAGCGTCTTGTCGTCGTCCGTCCGCTCGCAGATCACCGGCGAGGCAAGATAAGCTTCCAGCTTGGAGGACAATTCTTCGCTGTAGCCCAGGCTTTCCAACGCGCGAACGGGAGCAAATATTTTGTCGAAGAAAGGCGAATGAACGCTTTGCGTGGCCTGGTGGAGCACCAATGCTTCGATGCCATCGGTGAACACCGCGACCTCATCCACCGCGCCCACATTGCAGGAGAACTCCGCGTTCAACACGGCAGCCGGATCGGTGACGAAGACGGTCGTGTTGATGTATTCCCCGTGCTGGGGCCAAAACACATAGGCCCAATCATCGCCGCGAGGGCGAATAACAATGGCCCCGTCGCCCACCTGGAAGAAGCATGCATGCGTCGGGGAGACGATGGCCGCCACCAACGTGCAGGCATACTCTCTGACCTCCAACCCGTCGGCCACAGCCCTGTGCGCAATACGGGTCGTAACGCCGGCGAGCCAGTTCAAGACCACGTCCCGCGTTATCTCTTCAACGCCATGGCCGTCTTCAAAGTGGTTGCGCACACAGTCCCGAATCTCCGACGTCGCTAGCTTCGCACCGGTCTCTGATTGAGATGCACTTCCCGCACCATCCGACGCCACCAAGAGCACGGTGCCGTGCTCTGGAAAGAATTCCTGTTCATAGGCGTCCTGGCAGTCCGTTCCAAACTTGGTGTGGGATGTGCCAATGGATGAGGCCGCAACGACGCGCCAATCCTGGAGATCCATTACACGCTGGCCCAGCCGTCCGGGGCAGCGGGGTTGACCAGAGGCACATTATCTCCAGGGGTCGAACGGGACACCGCACTCATGGAATTGGACAGCCACTTGAAGAGTTCCTTGAATTGGAGCCCCTTCAGATGCAGCGGTGCGCGCGACGAGATTTTGCCAAGAGTGTCCATGTCTGCCCCCTGCACGCCAACCGCGAAAAACTGGAAGTTCTTCGTTGCTTCCCCTTCCCGGACCAAAGCTGCAGCGCGTTGCCATGCGTCGGTCGGCGAACCATCGGTGATGAGAAACACCCAAGGTCGGTAGTAGGAAACGCCGTTGGCTTTGTAGATCTCCTTGCGTTGCCGAACCATCTCCAAGCCTTGCTCAATCGCTGCGCCCATCGGGGTGTCCCCAGTGCACGACAGCACGGGAGGATAGAAGCTATCTGCCGTGACGAAATCGGTCACGGTCTGGACTGGGCCAAACGTGACAATGGCGACCTCCACTCTCTTGGCAGCGAGCGAGTCCGAGTTCAGTTCTTCCTGAAACTGCAGCAGGCCCGCGTTGAGCTGCTCGATGGGCTTGCCGCTCATGGAACCTGAGGTGTCCAGCAGCAGCAGGCAGGCGCACCGGTTCTCTGGGTTCTCCGCAAAATCGCTGGCGCCAAAAGGCACCTGTTCAAAATCGTTCATTACGCTGGATCTCCCTGTCCATTGGCTTGAAGCGCCATCATAGCTCCGCCAATCAACCCAATCTATGATGGGCCATGGTGACTCGCCCTACCCCTACCTCATTGCCAGCTTGGGCACCGCAACAAACTGCGGATTGGACTCCCTTAGCTGTTTCTGCAGTGATTATCCTCACCATGGCGGCAGCGCTAGCGCTTCGCACTGCTGATGTAGAGAGCGCGCCAGATAAGACGACAGTAGAAACCGCAGCGAACTCATCAGTGACACCTCCGTTGAATGCAGGAACCCCTGCTTTTTCGACCGAGCGCGTCGGTTCCCTGAGGCTGGTGCCCACCACTCAGCTGCCGCCGGTAAAGCACCCCCTGCAGGCCGACGAGCGATGCCCTCTGTCGTCGCTGCCCAACCCGTCCCCTGAGGCCGAGGCGGCTATCAACGCGGGATGGCACGTCAGTGCGGACATGACGTTCAAAGGATTTCGCTTCGTCATGGTGGACGCCGGTGCGAAGAAGGCTTCCGCTGGCTGCATGGCTATTGGAGCCAGCGCTTTGGTATTCAATGCCCACGGCCTCATTGCCATTGCTTACGACCGAAACGCCAAGCAGTCGTCCAGGTTGAGCTCGTTAACCATCGGGGAATCTGGTGCCTTACAGCTCGGAGCCTTGAAAGGACCACTTGCTGAGGTCAGGGTCAGTGACCAGCAGATTGCTCTCAAGCGTTTGCCCAAGAGCAAGCTAAAGGGCTTCTGAGGACACGCCCTCGATATGACTCAAGAGTCGCCAAATAACTCTGCTCATCCTGCTCGGCGCGTTCACCCTGCTGAGTGAAGCGAAGCACCAACACACCGTCACCAGCCGCTTCGAGAAGGCCTAGAGCTCCGGAACTTTCCAAGTCAGCTACTCCGCAGCTGGCCGAGTCACCGGTGGCAGCACTGTCTGAGCATACGGTAAGCGCGCAGCAAACAGACAGCCAACATCTCTGCAGTACGGATGACCTTTCACAGTTCCAGCGGGATGTATTGCTTGTTGCTGTGCCTCGCTAGCCTACTACTGACAGGAACTAGCCCCCCTCTATGCAGGAGCTTCCCACAAAGTGCTAGGATTTACATAGGCCCTGGACTGGCCGGGGTTGCCAAGGAGATGGTAATGAGCTTTCCCGCAGATGTCTTTTATCCCGCTCAAGCTGAACTTTTGCCCGAAGGGACGTTGCTCTACGCTCGCGATGCGTGGTGGCTGCGATGCAGCCTGGTAGGAACGGCGGAAAATGTGGTGCCGAAGGTGCTGGCCCTGACGGGGGATAGAACTGGTGTTATGACCATGCTCGCGAATTCGGAAGTGCTGGCTGTGAACTCGAAATACGGCTGGGAAATTCGCGTTCCTCACCCACTGGATTTAAACTCGGAATCTAAAGTCATCGGATCAATCAGTGTTGGCGAAGGTAGCCTGATCGGAATCTGGGGGCACATTTACGGGGACACGGACGCACTGTATTGCATTGCTCCGGATGGCACTGCAGTCGCCAATGACCTAGTCCCTTGGTCCGCGAAAGTAAGGTATCCTGTCTACCACGTCTGGCTGCAAGAACGTCGGACCGGCAAGCTGATTGGCGACGCCCCGCTGTTTAGCAAAGAATAGTAGTTAATCGGTACCTGCTGCCTTGGCGGCAGGTTCTACTAGAATCCCATGAGCAGAATTTTCGCATCGGCCCTTATACTGACTGCGCCATAAGCCTGCAACAAAGAAGCCGAGACTCGGAAAATCACTCGCTGCAGAGGAATCACAGAAAGCCCATCTTTGTCAGTTATTAGACGTTCGAGGACTGCCAATCCGCAGCCATTAATTTGTTGCGCCAGCCTCATTTCGAACAGGTAGAGAGACAATATGAGCCTACCGAAGGAGGCCAGATGTGACCTACAACCAGCTTGCCAAGATTGCCTCTTCCTATGGGCTGCGAGATTCCATCATTCATATCTGGGCATACAGCTTACATGTCGGTTATGGATACAACCTCCCATTTGAGTATGCGCACTCGCGGCAAGGTTTTCAAAATCAAATGAAGCCGAGCGTCCAGGAGTTCTACCTGGACCTCTACCTCAGAGAGGTGCTTCTTCACGCAGGTGCTTCGAAAGGCGCGCGCCGCTCGCTACGGGACTGGAATGACCTTGGCACACTCCATAACGCTATTCGCAGCTACAGCGATTTCAAAGCAAAGTGTGACTTAGACATCTGGACCACAATGCACCGTATCGGGCATCAACAGCTGCCTCACTTCGATCGCTTCGGATCCTCATATCTTGGGCGCTACTGGTCTCTCTACAAGCGTGGTCGCCTCTCCGACGTCGTTTACAACGCGTTGGGCCTAACATCTGAAGATTACTTTCTCTTCGCCGGAGCCACGCAAGCGCTCTTCATGAGCAACTATGAAGTCCCGTTGCTGTCACAGCTGACCGCACTCGACTTGGACGTCGCGGCAGTGACAGCAAGGGTAGCTGCGATAAGCGCCACGCCCAAGCTGTTGCGTAACCGCTGCCTCCTGGATGCACGTCATGACTCGTCCTGGGACTACACCCCTAATCCTGTAGCGGTGAAACCCTTAATTCTGCTGCGATCCGACGCCCCGACTAGGCTTTCCTGTCCACGCCCGTCACTTCTGGGCAAGCGACTACTCGCAGGACTCTTTTATGACCTTGCGAACGCGGAGGGCTTTGCCCAAGCCTACGGAGATGCATTCGAGGATTTGGTGGGCGACTGCTTTGATCACCTCACTGGCACGACGACCGCCGAGCGCCCTGCCCCCTACACCGTGGCCGGTTCCCAGCGACACGGTAGCGACTGGATTCTCAAAGACGCGACCACCACCGTCTTCGTGGAATGCAAGACCATGAGGATGCCCATCTCGGCACAGCTTGCGGCTAGCCCTGGCGATTTGGAGCATGGCCTGAAGCGCCTGGCGCAAGCCGTAGTCCAGAACTACCGAAATATCATCGACGTAACGTCAGGCGGCGCAGGAATCAATCTGCCTGATGGGCCTATCTATTCCCTTATTGTCACCCTTGAAGACTGGATCCTATTTGGCCAGAAGGCAGTAGATACCCTTACCAGCCTCGTGGAGCAAGAGCTATGCGAGCGCGGGATGGATGCCAGCATCTCGCAACGTTACCCATTTGCCATTGTCGGATGCGCGGCATTGCCACGGGTAGTCGACTCCGTCAGCCAGCATGGGTTGCATATCTTCACGAACAAAGCCTCTCAGCGCTTTAATGGCTACCTTTTTCCACAGTTTTTGAACGAAGCCAACTTATCCAGCGAGGGGCCGGCGGCCGCGATGTTTGAGGGCGAATGGAAAAATTTGAGGGAACGCCTCAGGATTCGATTCCCGATGACATCGGGTCAGTAATTCCCATTAATCTCTCCGGAAAGCAGCATTCACAGTTCTAAAACAAGTGAGAGTAGAGGGCTGCGCCAAACTAGCTCGCGCCTCTCTCACTCGCCATGCGCATCTTGCGTTCCGGGCGCGAATGGCGCCACGCGCTCGAACCAGAACAATTTGTCGTTGCTCAGATAGCTCGGATTCTTCGCTGGCCGCTCGTGGCAAAACGCGCAAGCAGGAAAGCGGTTTTTGCTATGCACGCAGATGCGGACGTTGCTCAGACTAGGGACACCGGGTTCTCTTGGTGGCAATGGTGGGTCATGACGCTGATGACGCTGCTCGGCGCGTTCGGGGCCTTCGCACTGCTGACTGGGCTGCCGATGTTCCTATTTGTCAGGTATGCGCAGTTGACTCAGTAAAACGCTGTCACTAGTCCAATACCCGCATCCGTTAGCCATCGGACTCGCTACCGTTCAATTGCCCTGACGATATTCATCAAGGGCCAAGATACGGCTTCTCAAGCCAAAGCCAACAGCGTTCATACACTCTTGACCAATCACGTCCACCCCGATCCGGATACCCCACGTCCACGGTCAGGACCAACTCGCGCCCCGACGCCTGGGCGCTGCACGCAGGCCGCAAGAAGGCGATGAGACCCCGCAACCGGCTCTCAGAATGCTTTCACCACTCAGAAAAGCGCTAAGAGTCTAAAATAATTTCTAAATCTTTCGCTTCCGCTTTTCAACTTGTGGCTTGCCATCCAATATTTCCTTCAACTCCTCAAGGAGATGATCCCGACAGCATAGAGACGCACTCCTCTCCGCTGCCGCCAGCCTTCGATAGAGGCGAGCTATCTGAGCCCTTTCCCAGTTCGATTGAGTAGATTTTTTCTCAATAGAGCAAATCTCTTCTTTGATTCGCCTTGCAGACGCCATCGCTTTCCTGCAGCGAGACTCCTTTATTCTAGAATCGATCGACATTCATCCTCCAAAAGATCAGATTTGACAAAGCACAGACATGTGACAGGATGCAAAAACCTCCCAGCAGCGCAACGAAATGAAAACAACTCAAAGGATGCGGTCATTTCTCACAAAATTTCTTGGATCACCCGAATTTGTGGTGCTATCTATTCTGACAATCCCTATTGCAGGCTTGATTAAGCTTTTGACACTCCGGTAACTGAACCGCTCTAGGGCGAGCGGCTCGAACCATCTGGGACCAGGCCAAATGCATCAGCTATCCATCCTATCCAGTAGAAGCTAGTAACGGCCAGGGTAATTGTCAAAAAAATCCAAAACCAAAATGCAAATCGCGACTTACTCTTGCTGCCAGCTTGAACCCATAGACCAGTCCCCGCATGAATAAGCGCAAGTGGAACCACCACTGCCATTCCCGCCACAGCCAGCCTCTCTTTATAAATCAAGAAGCAACAAACTCCGACAATCAAAAAAAGAACAGAAAGCGCATAGCAAATCGCGTCATATTTCAACGGGACCTTAAATCCCATCCAGACTGCAACTCGCTCAACACGTGTGAAGTATAGACCCGCGCCCCCAATAAGGGCGGCCAACACCGGCATTACATAAGAGAAGTACTCCGCCAAGTCCTTGGTATCTCTGAGTAAAAAAACGCCTGTCAGCAGCAAAACCAGAAACATGGACACAAAGAAGTTAAAAAGTGAGGGAACAGTGGCCAGTCGGGGGGCATCCGCCACCTCAAGCCTCTGCTCGACCGAAATCAGTTGATCTTCAACTCTCTTGAGGCGTTTCTCAAGATCATTACGTGCAAGACACGTATTTGCCGCACTCGTTGGAGTTGCGATGTATTGCCCAGAGAGCACTTTTATTGCCGCGGATAGGCGGCGCATTGCCACTTTGACCACCATAGATTCGCACTTCCATTTTTAATGACCACTACATGTATTAGACAAAATGCCCAGGACGAAATCATTGCAATCCCCAGGCAAGGGAAGTTAAACCCGGCGAATGCGCACCGAGTCCGCTGAGCTTCTCCACGGCTGTGAAATCACGACTATAGGTCGAATGATGCTCGTCATCGAGCTCATGACCAACGATCTGCGCGCGAAGTTCCGACACGACCCCGGCGCCCTGGAGCTCTTGAATAAATGTTTTCCGGAGCGAGTGGAAGCCACGCTTTGCCGGCGCCCAGCCCTTGCCAACTTCAGCAAGATGCCGGCTGAAGGCCTTGGTGATCCAGTTGCCTTGCCCGTTCACCGCCGTGGCCTTGGCCGCCGGGAACAGCCTCGTCTCACCTGCCTTGCGCTTCCCCTCGACCCACCTCAGAAATCCTATCCTCAGCAGTTCGGGGTGGAGGGGCACGGTGCGGATGCTGACCTCCGTTTTCACTTTCTGATGCTCTCCCTCGTCCGAAATCCGGATGCATGGGATGCCGTCTTCCTCGAACACGTCCTTGATGAGGAGTTGACCAACCTCCGACGCCCGGGCTCCCGTGTAAAGCCCGATCATTGATGCCCAGCGGGCCGACTCGGACAGCTTAGCAAGCGCCTCTGGCGCGAACAGGGCCTGGATCTGTGCACGGTCATACGCTTTGAAACCCAACTTCTTCCGGGCCCGCTTCTCGCGCTGTGAGTAGCTCACGTGGCCACTGGCGGGGTTGTCGCCTCGCGGGTAATGGCCTGACGCCATGGCCCATTCGAAGAACCCGCCCTTGCCGCCGATATAGGATTGCTTATTCGTGAGCGTCGGCGTAGATGCACCTTTTTCCCGCATGTCCTGATACCAACGCGCCAAGTCTGACCGGGTGATGGCATGGACCTTCATCATCGGCCCCAGGAACGCCACCAACGCCTCGATGGCCGTCTTCTTGATCGTGTAGGTCTTGGGCAACGTCGAGCCCTTGAGCGTCGCCAGGAATGCGTCACGGGCTTTGCCCAGCGTCATTGTTTCGATGGCCGGTGTAGAAGCCTGCTTTACTGAGCTGGGGTGCGGGGCGGAGCCGAACATGGTCGGCACGGCACCCGGGCGGGCCCGAGCCTGCAAGGCAGCGCCGGCCATCGCTTCCAGTTCCATGAACTGCCGATAGAGCTTCAGGTCCTTAGGGCTGTCGATCTGCCACTGCTCCGTCACCACCCCATCGGGCTGGCGTGTGCGGTTGAGCGTCAGGTCCTGAAGATTTTCTGCGCTCGTCAGACGCGCAATGAGCAGATCCGCGTCCGACTTGCTGAGCTTGGTCACGCGTTGATCCTTCAACTGTGCGAAGAGCCGAGCATAGCCCGCTCCCAGCACGACCGCACGCACGTGAGCCTGCGGCAAGTCCTTAGTTTGCAAGGTGCGTTTGATAAGCCGGCAGCCCATCACGGTTTGCAAATCGACGGGCACACGTTGGACGAACGACCAGCGGCCGGTGGACGACCGGCTCAAATGATGAGGGATGCGCATGCGAGTTTTTCCTCTGCATGCTTCCTGCCTCCAATCAATTCGCCTAAAAAATTAGTGATTAAAATCAATAACTTAGACGTGACTGGCGGAGAGAGTGGGATTCGAACCCACGGAAGGTTTGACCCTTCGCCGGTTTTCAAGACCGGTGCCTTCAACCGCTCGGCCATCTCTCCGATGCTGCTTTGATTCTGCTCTGCGTGGTCGCCGATGGCATCGGTGTATCACGCAGGCGCCACGCGCTTTGCGGGTGACGCTGATGGTGACCACCACTTGTGCGGTGTCACCCACCCCCGGGATCGCTCCCGGGCGCGCATTCTCGCATGCCCGGGCGCGCTTTGCTTGGTTGCACCGCACTGCTTTTGGCTGGCGCAGCCTGCTGCGCCGTCACTCGCGGCAGGCCACTGCATGTTACCGGCCGGCCGCGAGCACCCGACCAAGGATGCAACCTGCCGAACGTTGAAGCGAGCTGACTACCGAGAAACGAGCTGACTGCCGAATCGCGTGTCAGCCGGCCTCGGCGACCAGGCGCAACCCTCAGCCCGCTTCGGCCACGGCCAGGCGCGGTGCAGTGCCGGCGGCACGCTTGAGCTTTTCGGCCAGTTCGGCGCAGTTGCCGCCGCAATCCAGACGCGAGCGTTCGATCTCGCGCGGCAGGTGCTCGGCCAGGAAATCGATGAACACGCGCACCGCCGGCAGCAGGCCGCGGCGCGAGGCGAACACCGCGTGGCAGATGCCTTGCGGCAGCGACCAGTGCGGCAGCACCACTTCCAGTTCGCCGCTGCGCACCGCCTGGGCGCACACGGTCTCCGGCAACATGGTGATGCCGAAGCCATCGCGCGCCATCGACTGCAGCAGCGGGAAATCGAAACCGGCCAGACGCGGCTGCAGGTCTACGCGGCGCATCTCGCCGTTGGGGCCGTGCAGTTCCCAGCGCTGATGCGCTTCGTCTTCGCTGGTGCTCATGGTGGTGTGGTTGGCCAGCTCGCTGGGGTCCTTGGGGCGGCCGGCGCGGTCCAGATATTTGGGGCTGGCGACCAGCAATTCCTGCACCTGGCCGAAGCTGCGCATCACCAGGCTGCCGTCGTCGTCCAGCCGCGAGCGCACGCGCAGTGCGATGTCGTAGCCCTCATTGATGACATCAACGCGGCGGTTGCTGATATTGAGCTGCAGCCGCACCTTGGGATACTTGGTCAGAAATTCCGGCAACAGCTTGGGTAATTGAATCTGCGCCAGCGAGACCGGAACGCTCACACGCACAAGGCCGCGCGGCTCGGCGCTGAGACGATCCACCACCTCGCGCGCGGCCTGGGCTTCGGCCAGCATGGTCTGGGCATGGCGATGCACGCTGGTGCCGACGTCGGTCACCGCAAAGCGGCGCGTGGAGCGCTGCAGCAGGCGCACGCCCAGGTCGGTTTCGAGCTGGCTAATACGCCGGCTCAGGCGCGACTTGGGGATCCCGAGCGCACGCTCGGCCGCGGCGAAGCCGCCGTGGTCCACCACCATCGCGAAGTAGTACAGGTCATTCAGGTCGTGCATGGCGCAGGTATCCATGGATAGAACGATAAGTGATATTTAAGCACCTTTATCCCAACAGGGCAACGACCGCGGTCGCATCGGGCTCCCGGTCTGGCGAGCTTCCGGGATATGGAGTGCTTGGCGTCGAGGACCTCTCGTCTTGCCGCGAAAGCGCGCAGCGCACCGGCGTTGGCGCCAACTGGGTCGCACCCGCAGGATCCGCAAGGTGGTCTGCACAGACGAAGCGCATGAGCTCGTCACGTAAAAACGCAAACGGGGCCAGTGACGGCCCCGTTTTCTTCAATGTTTTGGAAGCGGCCAGGTCGCGTACATCTGTCGGCTGCACGGTCGTACCGGCAGCGGCACTTGGAGTAGCTAGCAAAACGTAGCGAGCACTCGTCGGTGAGTACGGACATCCTGCTCAAAAGTGGCGTGCACGCGTGGCGCTCGCTGCTTCCGAGCAGCGGCCGCGCCCGCCTGGCGATGAGCGCAGCCCGCTTTCAGCAGCTTTTGTCAGCCGCGCTTAGCCGATCCGCTCGATCCCGCCCATATACGGGCGCAGCACCTCGGGCACATCGATCGAGCCATCGGCGTTCTGGTAGTTCTCCATCACCGCGATCATCGCGCGGCCCACGGCGGTACCCGAGCCGTTGAGCGTGTGCATCAGCTCCGGCTTGCCGCTGGTCGGATTGCGCCAGCGCGCCTGCATGCGCCGCGCCTGGAAATCACCGCAATTGGAACACGACGAAATCTCGCGATAGGTGTCCTGCGAAGGCAGCCACACTTCCAGATCGTAGGTCTTGATCGCGGCAAACCCCATGTCGCCGGTGCACAGCAGCACCTTGCGATACGGCAGCCCGAGTTTTTCCAGCACCACCTCGGCGCAGCGCGTCATGCGCTGATGCTCGGCATCGCTGTCTTCCGGCGCGCAGGCGGTAACCAGCTCCACTTTTTCGAACTGATGCTGGCGGATCATGCCGCGCGTATCGCGGCCGCCGCTGCCGGCTTCGGCGCGAAAACACATCGAGTGCGCGGTCATGCGCAGCGGCAAGCGCTCGGCATCGACGATTTCGTCGCGCACGATATTGGTCAGCGGCACTTCCGAGGTGGGGATCAGATAGCGGCGTGACTCGCCCACTTCGGTCTGGAACAAATCGTCCTCGAACTTCGGCAACTGCCCGGTGCCACGCATCGACTCGGCGTTGACCAGCAAGGGCACATTGGTCTCTTCGTAGCCATGCTCGCCGACATGCAGATCGAGCATGAATTGCGCCAGCGCGCGATGCAGACGCGCGATCGGCCCGCGCAACACGGTGAAACGTGCGCCCGACAACTTGGCGGCGGTTTCGCCATCCAGCCAGCCATGCGGCGCGCCAAGTTCCACATGATCCTTGACCGCGAAATCAAACTGGCGCGGCGTGCCCCAGCGCGATTGCTCGACGTTCTCGCTCTCGTCCTTGCCGTGCGGCACATCGTCGGCCGGCAGATTGGGCAGGCCCAGCGCGATGGTTTCGAGTTTGGCGCGGATCGCATCCAGCGCGTCTTCGGAAGCCTTGAGCTCATCGCCGAACCCGGCCACTTCCGCCATCAGCGCAGTGACATCCTCGCCCTTGGCCTTGGCCTGCCCGATCGCCTTGGACTTGGAATTGCGCTGACTCTGCAGCTCCTGCGTGCGCACCTGGATGCGCTTGCGCTCGCCTTCCAGCGACTCCAGTTCCGCGGTGTCCAGGGCGAAACTGCGCGTGCTGCGCAGGCGCTCGGCAAGGTCGGCGGGATGTTGGCGAAGCAGGGCCGGATCTAGCATCGGAAGTCTGTGTGAGTCAGTAGGAAGCGCGAGATTATCGCCTGTTCCGCCACCTGCTGCGATCGATTCACCGCCGCTATGCCAGAATTGACCCGATCCTTCAGGTGAGCCCTATGCCCGCGCCCCGCCCTGCGTCCGATCGCCAGATCGTTCTACGTCTGCCCCGCCACACCCTGAAAATTGCCGGTATCGCCTTCGTTGCCGGGCTGCTGTTGTTCCTGTTGGTGTGGGCCACCGGCCGCAAGGACGACTTCTACAAGGCCTCGCCGGCCCAGCCGAGCGCAGGTGCGCCAGCCACCGACGATATCCAGCCGCTACCCGCACCGCTGCCGGCCCAGGACGGCGCCAGCGACATGCCGCAGGCCAAGCCGACCGAAGAAACCCCGACCCTGGTGGACACTGCGCCGCCTGCCCCACCCGCGCCGACGCCCTTGCCCGAAGACGCAGGTCCCGGAGCCCCTGGCACCACAGCACCCACAAATACTGCGGCAGCTGCAGGCGGCGATCGCCCGGTACCGATGCAGGGCCAGATGCCGCCGCCGCGCTATCCCTCGGCCGCGTTGCGTCGTGGCGATGCCGGCGATGTGGTGGTGCGGGTGGACGTGGACGCAGCGGGCAAGCCCGGCGGCGTGACACTGGTGCAGCGTAGCGGTTCGCGCGATCTGGACCGCGCCGCGATGGAAGCGGTGCGTCAGTGGCGCTTCCACCCGGCGCAGCGCAATGGCCAGCCGATTGCCGGCAGTGTGGATATCCCCTTCGAGTTCAAGCCTGCGCAGTAAGACCTGCGGACAGAACCGTCGCAAATGGTCATCAGATGGCCACGCGCAAAGCGTTGACGCATCAGCGCATGCATCGGTATCTGGTCTGCCGGGCGCACCAATCCGGCACCGGCACGGGTGATTTGCCAGTTCGACAAAGCTGAACGCCTGCCGAGTTTTAGCCCTTCATTGGCGCCCTGCCTTAGCTCCCCCTCAGGCAGCGCCGACCAGACTGGCCGTGTCATCCCACAGATGCGCCAGGAGGCCGGCCATGTCCTTCACCTCGAATCCTTCTTCACACCAGACGCAATCGCTGCCGCAACAGGCCGCGCACGTGCGTGAGCGTGTGCGCGAAGACGATGCAGATGGCGCATCGCCGTGGTTGTGGGCCACCCTGCTGGCGGTGCTGGTGGTATTGCCGACCTGGTGGTGGACGCGGCATGGCGACGAATCGTTTGCGCAGGACATGCGCCCGTTGCCGGCGGCAAGCCGCCAGATCCTGCCGACCTCCGAAGGCCCGCGTGCGATGACCATGATTGCGCATCAGCCGGCGCGTACACCAGTCAGCAGCGAAGAAGCCAAGCCGCTACCGGGTAACGCGATGCCGCGCTATCCAGCCGACATTGCGCAAGCAGGCATCGAAGGCAGCCGCACCGCGCGTCTGCAACTGGATGTGCAGGGCCAGGTCAGCGATGTGACCATTGTCGATCGCAGCGGCAGCGACGACCCGCGCCTGGATGCTGCGGTGATGGAGAGCCTGGGGCAGTGGCGCTTTGAACCTGCAACGCGCGACGGCCACGCGGTTGTCAGCAGCGTGCAGGTGCCGGTCGAATTTACGTCCGAACGTTGAGCCCGAACCCGGCGCCCTGCGCCAAGGTATCGAAACCTGGAAACGAGGTCGCGACATTGGCGACATCGTTCACCTGCACGGTGCCGTTCGAGAGCTGACCGGCAATGGCGAACGCCATCGCAATGCGGTGATCGCCGTGGCTTTCGATCACGCCGCTACCGATGCTGCCGCCGTGAATGGTCGCACCGTCAGGCGTCTCGTCGACTTGCACGCCAAGCGTGCGTAGCCCGGTGGCCATGGCCGCCAGACGATCGGATTCCTTAACCCGCAACTCGGCCGCCCCAGTCACAACCGTCTGCCCGTTCGCCGCCGCCGCAGCCACGAACAAGGCCGGGAATTCGTCGATCATGTCCGGCACCAGCGCTTCGGGAATCTGCGCGCCCTGCAACGGTGCGTAGCGTACGCGCAGATCGGCCACTGGCTCGCCACCATGGTCGGCGTGGTTTTCTTCGACGATATTCGCGCCCATTAGCCGTAATGCAGCGAGCAGCCCGGTACGACGCGGATTCAAACCCACCGCACGCAGCACCACGTCCGAGCCGGGAATGATGCTGGCGGCAACGATGAAGAACGCCGCCGAGGAGAAATCCGCCGGCACCGCGATATCGGTCGCACGCAGACGCTGACCACCGCGCAGACGCGCCTTGCCTGGCGAGAAATCGATCTCCACACCGAATGCGGACAACATGCGTTCGGTGTAATCGCGCGTTGGGTGCGGCTCGATCACCGAGGTGTCGCCCTTTGCATACAACCCTGCCAACAGCACGGCGGATTTGACCTGTGCGCTGGCCACCGGCGAGACGAAGTCGATGCCATGCAAGGCTTGCCCGCCATGCACGCGCAATGGCGGCGTGCCGTCTTCTTCGGTGTCGATGCGTGCGCCCATCTGCGCTAGCGGGCCGGTCACGCGCCGCATCGGGCGCTTGGACAAGGAGTCGTCGCCCACCATCACGCTGTCGAAGCGCTGCGCGGCCAGCAGGCCGGCGAGCAGGCGCATGCCGGTGCCGGCGTTACCGCAGTCCAGTGCCTCGTTCGGCGGCTGCAGGCCATCCACACCCACGCCATGCACGATGCGCTGCGAGGCCGACGGCGTTTCGATGCGCACGCCGAGCTTGGCGAAAATGGCCGCAGTGGAGCGCGTGTCTTCGCCTTCGAGAAAGCCATCGATCTGCGAGATGCCGTCGGCCAAGGCGGCGAACATCACTGCACGATGCGAGACCGACTTGTCGCCGGGAATGGCCAGGCTGCCCTGCAATGCGCTGCCGCGCTGCGCGATCCAATGTTGCGTACTGCTGCTCATGCGTGTGATCCGATTGCTGCGGCATCGCCATGCACGGCGCTGCGCTTTGAAGAAGGGTGTGGTTGCGCCGTCGCCTTGCAGATGGCGGCGCGCCAGCTGTTACCGGCTTAGAGGAAAAGCGCTTACGGAATCGCCACCGGATACGAGCCCAGCACCTTGATCTGCGCCGAGTGCGCTTCCAGTTCGGCCAGCGCCTGCTTCATCGCTTCGTCTTCCACGTGGCCGGCCAGGTCGATGAAGAAGCCGTACTCCCACTTGGCCTGATGCGAGGGACGCGACTCGATGCGGTTCATGCTGATGCCATGCCGCGCGAACGGGCTGAGCACGTCGAACAATGCGCCCGGCTTGTCGTGGATGAACACCAACACCGAGGTGCGGTCGTGCCCGGACGAGGGGAAGATCTGCCGGCCGATCACCAGAAAGCGCGTGGTGTTGTCGTCGTCGTCTTCGATCGACTTCATGATGACTTTCTTCAAGCCATACACGTGTGCTGCGCTCTCACCACCGATCGCCGCGGCATCTTCGGCATTGCGGGCCCGGCGCGCGCCCTCGGCATTGCTGGAGACGGCGATTTTCTCGACCTTGGGCAGGTGCGAACGCAACCAGCCGGCGGTCTGCGCGAACGATTGCGAGTGCGCGTAGATACGCTCGATATCTTCCAGCCGGCCATTGCGCGAGAGAAGGTACTGGTGCACGCGCAGCTCGACTTCGCCGCAGATCTTCAGGTTGGAGGTCAGGAACATGTCCAGCGTGACCTGGATGGTGCCCTGCCCGGAATTTTCCACCGGCACCACGCCGAAATCGGCGTTGCCGGCTTCTACTTCCTGGAACACTTCTTCGATGGTCGCCATCGGCAGGCCCACTGCCGAACGACCGAAATGCTTGAGCACGGCCTGCTGGCTGAAGGTGCCTTCCGGGCCGAGATAACCGATCTTCAACGGTTCCTGCTGGGCCAGGCACGCAGACATGATTTCGCGGTACACGTGCACCAGCACTTCGTCGCTGAGCGGGCCTTCGTTGCGGTCCACCACCATGCGCAGCACCTGCGCCTCGCGCTCGGGCCGGTAGTAATCCACCGCTGCGGCGAGCTTGCCCTTGGCCTTGCCGACCTGATGGGCGAAGTTGGCGCGCTCGGCAATCAGCTCCTGGATGGTGCGGTCGATCTGGTCGATCTTGGCGCGCACGTCGGCCAGTACCGGTGCGGCGACCGCCGGCTTTGCAAGCTTGCCTGCAACTTTTTCCGCAGATTTCTCTACCGATTTACTCGCCGGCTTGGTCTTGCCGCCAGTCGCGGTGGTGGGCTTGTTGGACTTGGGAGCCATCGCTGGGCATTCCTTGAATAACGGCGCATGCGCCTGCGCGGCAGCTGCCGCGGTCGAAGAGAAGACTCAGCCGTGCCGCTGCTGGAAGTCGTGCATGAAGCTCACCAGCGCCTGCGCGCCTGCCACCGGCATCGCGTTGTAGAGCGAGGCACGCAAGCCACCGACGGCCTTGTGCCCCTTCAATGCCAACAGGCCGGCCGCCTTGGATTCGCTGACGAACAACGCGTCCAGCTGCTCATCGGGCAGAAAGAACGGGATGTTCATGCGCGAACGCACGGCGGGCTTGATCAGGTTGCGATAGAAGCCGCCGGAGCCATCGATGGCGCCATACACCAGCGCGGCTTTTTCGGCATTGCGGCGCGCGAACTCGGCCACCCCGCCCTGCTCCAGCATCCACTTCACGTTGAGGCCAAGCAGATACCAGTTCCAGGTCGGCGGCGTGTTGAGCATCGAATCGCGGGCCGCGTGCGAGGCGTAGTTGAAGATATCCGCGCGCGGCTGGCCGGCACGTTCCAGCAGGTCGCGCCGCACGATCAGCACCGAGATGCCGACCGGCCCAAGATTTTTCTGCGCACCGGCGTAGATCAACCCGTAGCGCGAGATGTCCAGCGGCTCGGAGGCGATCGACGAACTGAAGTCGGCGAACAACGGCAACGTGCCCACATCCGGCGTGTCGCGAAACTCCACGCCATGGATGGTCTCGTTGGCGGTGATGTGCACATAGGCCGAGTGCGGCGACAAGGTCCAGCTGGCCACCGGCGGGATATCGGTGAAGCCTTCCGCCTGGCCGTCGGCAGCGATCCGTGCATCCACATACGGGGCCGCCTGCTTGATCGCGGTCTTGCCCCAGTGCCCACTGATCACGTAATCGGCGGCCTGACCGGGCGCGGCGAAATTCAGCGGCAGCAGCGCCTGGATGGTGGTGGCGCCACCGGCGGTGAACAGCACCGCATAGTCGTCGGGAATCGACAACAGGGTGCGCAGATCGGCTTCGGCCGCGGCCGCCACGGCCATGAAATCGGCGCTGCGGTGGCTGATTTCCACGATCGAGGCGCCGACGCCATTCCACTCGACCATCTCCGCCTGCGCCTGCCGCAGGACCGATTCCGGCAATGTCGCAGGGCCGGCACTGAAATTGAACGCGCGTGTCATGGCACACCTTGTCGAGCTAGCCTTCTAGTATGCCGCAGCGCATCGGCCTTGGCAGCGTTGCAGAAAAGTTGCAGCTGCATCCTTCTCACCGACGCCGACGTATGGTGTTGCAGCGTCCATGGGCAGCACCGTCACCGTGGTCCGTTATTCTCATCTGCAGCCACTGTCAGGAGCGAGCCATGTCCCTTCGCGATGTCTTGAAGACGCCGTCCAGCGAGATCACCGATGAGGCCGTTTACCGCGACCGGCGCCGGCTGCTGCAGCTGTTCGCGCTGACCCCGGCGTTGGGCGTGGCCGGGTGCGCCGAGGCCGACCCGCCGCCTCCGCCCAAGACCGTGGTGACGCCGGCGCAAGCGCGCAGCGGCTTCCGTACCGCCGAAGAACTGACCCGGCTGGAAGACGTCACCAGCTACAACAATTTCTACGAATTCGGCACCGACAAGACCGACCCTTCGAAGGCCGCCAAGACCTTGAAGCTGTCGCCGTGGTCGGTGAAGGTCAGCGGCGAGTGCGAAAAGCCCGGCAGCCTGTCGCTGGACGAATTGCTCAAGGGCATCCCTGCCGAAGAACGCATCTACCGGCTGCGCTGCGTGGAAGGCTGGTCGATGGTGATTCCGTGGACCGGCGTATCGCTGGGCGAGGTGCTCAAGCGCTTTGCGCCGACCTCCAAGGCCAAGTACGTGGCGTTCACCACGCTGGCCGACCCGCAGCAGATGCCCGGCGTACGCTACCGCTCGATCAACTGGCCGTATCGCGAAGGCCTGCGCATCGATGAAGCGATGCATCCGCTGACCTTGCTGGCCACCGGCCTGTACGGCAAGCCGCTGCCGCAGCAGAACGGCGCGCCGTTGCGGCTGGTGGTGCCGTGGAAGTACGGCTTCAAGAGCATCAAGTCGATCGTGGAAATCCGCTTCGTCGAGAAGATGCCCGAGACCGCCTGGCACGATCTGCAGCCGTCCGAATATGGATTCTTTTCCAACGTCAATCCGGCGGTGGACCATCCGCGCTGGAGCCAGAAGACCGAGCGCCGTATCGCCGGCACCGCCAGCAAGTTGTTCGCCGAGCGCATCGCGACCAAGCCGTTCAACGGCTATGCGGATCAGGTCGCTTCGTTGTACGCGGGGATGGATTTGAAGAAGTGGTTCTAGGCAACAAACGATCTGATATCGACCTATCGTAGGAGCACACCTGGGCGCGACGGGCTTTCCTGGTAATGCCCGTCGCGCCCAGGTGCGCTCCTACGATGCATGCATGGCACCCGCGCAGCACGCTCCCCTCTTCGAGATCGCATGGCCAAGACATCCACCTCCCTGATCGCTGCCAAGACGCTGCTGCATGCGGCCGCGTTGGCGCCGATCGCATTGCTCGGCTGGCAGTTCTGGCAGGTGTGGCAAACCGGCAGCGATGCGCTGGGCGCCGATCCGGTCGCCGAGATCGAGCACCGCACCGGGCTATGGGCGCTGCGCTTCCTGTTGATCACCTTGGCAGTCACGCCACTGCGCCAGCTCACCGGCCAGGCGGTACTGATCCGCTTCCGCCGCATGCTCGGGCTGTACGCATTCTTCTACGCCAGCGTGCATCTGGCGGCCTACCTGAGCCTGGATCTGCGCGGCTTCTGGACGCAGATTTTCGAAGAGATCATCAAACGGCCCTATATCACCGTCGGCTTCACCGCCTGGCTGTTGCTGGTGCCGTTGGCGATCACCTCCACCCAGGGCTGGATGCGTCGGCTCAAGCGCAACTGGGGCCGCCTGCACATGCTGATCTACCCGATCGGGCTGTTGGCGGTGCTGCATTTCTGGTGGCTGGTGAAATCCGATATCCGCGAACCGGCGCTGTACGCCGGGATTCTTGCGGTATTGCTGGGCTGGCGGGTCTGGAAAAAACTCAGCGCGCGCCGAACCACAGCAAGGCGCTCAGCGCCGCCGCCAGCAACACCGCGCTGAGCAGCAGCCACGGCCAGCGCGCGACCTTGACCGGCGCACGCGTCGGTTCGGTGGTGGCGCGCGGCGGCGGCAACGGCTCGGTGTCGGGGATATCCCAGGTGGTGCCGTGATGGGTGCGCGGCACCTCGACGACAAACCGGTGGCGGGCATCGAATACGACCTGGTCGCCGGCCTGCAGCCAGCCATCGCGCACCTGCACGCCATTGATCCAGCTGCCTTCTTCCGAGCCCAGATCGCGGATCAGCACGCGGTCGCCGTGGCGTTCCAGGCGCGCATGTTGCGCGGCAAAGGCCGGGTCGTCGATGACGATGTCTGCGGCCGGGTCGCTGCCGACCAGCCGTGAGCGATCCAGCGTGAAGCTGCGCCCGTGATGACGACCACCCAGCCCGCGCAACAACAGGCAGACCTCGCTCAGGCCGGCGTCGTCCTCTGGCACGTCGTTGGCCGGCGCGCTCGAGGGCGCACTGCGCAGCAGCATCTCCACGCCGTCGGCGTAGATCGCATCGCCGGGGCGCAGCAGTGCCATGCGGCGTACCGGGCGTCCGTTGACATGGATGCCGCGGATTCCGTTGGCCACCTGCAGCCACAGGCCGCGCTGGTCCAGGCAGAACTGCGCCAACAGCAACGCGCCCTGCGCATCGTCCACCACCCGCACGCTGCCGGAGGCATGACGGACGATCCGGTGGACGCCGGGCTTGAGAGAATGATCCGGCTGCTGCCGGTGAGTGAAATGAACTTGCAGATCGCGCACCCGCCGTAGCCTAGCAGGTCTGCCCCTTGCAGCGGCCAACAACGTGACCGGCGTCCGCCCAACAGGCGCGGTGTTTGCTAGTCGTTCCTGGTCCACTGCAAGCATCCGCACTTGGAGCCTGGCCCGCGCATGCGCACAATGCGCGCTCCTTTCGTCTCACCTATCCACGCCATGTCCAGCATCGATATCCGCCACGACCATTCCTTGACGCCGGCCCAGGCCCGCGCAGCGATCGACGAGGCGGCACGCAAACTGACCGATCGCTACGGCATCGCTTCGCACTGGGAAGGCGATACCTTGCGCATCGCGCGTGCCGGTGTGGACGGGGCGATCGCCTTGCTGCCGCAGCAGGTGCATGTCACCGCCGAGCTTGGCTTTCTGTTGTCGGCGGTGCAGCCGATGGTGGAATCGGAAATCCGGCGTTTGCTGAGCGAAAAACTCGCCTGAGCAGGCCGGTCTGATCGTCCTTGCCCCATGCGGGCCAAGCCTGGGGCCTGCGAACTTGAGCAGGCCGCGCTGAAAGTGCAGGCCCTTCAGCGCCAGGTCACCCGCATCGCGCTGGATGCGCGGATGCTTGAAAACGCGTCTCGCGCACACATGACCTAGATAGACGCCAGCAGGCAATGCTTCACCTGCCCGATGCAGCGTCGGCACTAGGGTGAAAGCAACGTCGCTTTAGCAACCTACAGGAGCATCGCATGACGACCGGATACGATCAGAACGGCAACCGCAACAACGCGGCCCATGGGTTCCAGGCACAGGCAGAGCAGATTTCGCGCCGGCTTGGCGAATCGGCACAGACGGTGTGGCTGGCCGGGCTCGGCGCGCTGGGTCGCGTCCAGACCGAGGGCGGCAAATTGTTCGATTCGCTGGTTCGCGAGGGCGCGGCCTATGAGCGCACGGGTCAGCAGAAGGCCAGCGAAAGCGTCGACGAACTGCGCGAAGAGGTGGAGACCCAGTTCGAGCAGGCACGCGACACCGCCGTGCGTGGCTGGGACCGGCTGGGCAAGGCCTTCGACGAACGCGTCAAGGGCGTGCTGCGCACCCTCAACATCCCCGAACAGGACGAGCTGGAAAACCTGCGTCGAGAAGTGGAATCGTTGAAGGCCCAGGTGCGCGCCAATACCGCCGCCACCAAGCGTGCCAACCGTACCGCCAATCAAGCGGCGCAGGCTGCCACTAGCGACACGGCCGGCACTGGATCAACCACGCCAGGCAGCGCCTCGATCGGAAACACCGCTGCATTCGACGGCGAATAAGCCTGGCACTCGGCGAATGTTGCAAAGCAGCATGATTTTCCACACAATCGAGAAGGACCCGCCAGTCCTGTAACACGAAGTCCGTTTGCTCCCCTCCCCTCACGGCTTCGGACTGGCGGGTCTTTCGCTATCTGGATCACGGCTCGTGAGTTCGCCGCGCGCGATCCATTGACGAATCTGCCGCGAGGGATTCTTCTAGGCGCACCATTTCGTTATACGCGCCATAACTTCGTTTGATGCTGATGCCTTCCTGGATTTTGGCGCTGTTGGCCGCCCTGTTGCTGTGGCTGGCGGTGTGCGCTTATGTCTGGCTGGTGCGGCGTCGCGCCGACGAA
This sequence comes from Xanthomonas sp. NCPPB 3959, assembly GCF_056675575.1. Classification (NCBI taxonomy): domain Bacteria; kingdom Pseudomonadati; phylum Pseudomonadota; class Gammaproteobacteria; order Lysobacterales; family Lysobacteraceae; genus Xanthomonas; species Xanthomonas sp. NCPPB 3959. The sequence continues at coordinate 229,955 of NZ_JBWWVR010000008.1, read as the reverse complement.
ACCACCGAGGGCGTGCGCGCCCTGGCCGCGATGCATTGGCGTGATTTTTCCGCCCTGGTGCTGCGCGTGCTGCAGGACCAACGCGGTTGGCAACCGACCCGGTTGCCGCAGGACGGCCTGCCTACCGCCGATTTCATGATGCAGACCGACCACGGCACTCGCCTGGTTGCCTGCAAGCACGGGCGCGGTTATCGCATCGGCGTGGCGGCGGTCAACGAGTTGGGCGCGATGGCGCGGCTGGCCGGTGCCGGCGGCGGTGTGATGGTGACCGAGGGCCGCATGGAGCGCGAAGGCATCGCGGCCGCCGACAAGCAATCCATCGAAGTGCTGGACGGCACGCGCCTGTGGCCACTGCTCAAACCCTACCTGCCCGGCGACATGGAAACCGGCGTGGTCGGCATGGCAAGGCGCCGCGCGATCCGCCACAGCGTCATCGCCGGTGTGGCGTTGGCAACCTTGGCGCTGGTCGCTGTGCTGGCACTGCAGCCGGCGCTGCCGGAAGCGGCGCTGACGCAGACTGCAATTGCACCGCCCCCACCGGTTGCCGCACCCGTGCGTGCTGCGCCTTCCGCTGCCCCGGCTGCTGCTACTGCTACGTCGCAGGCAGCGCCGACAGCTGCATCGGCCCCGGCAGCCATGCCATTCGCAAGCGGGAAAGAACCGGATGCAGCGACCATGCAGGGCTATCAACGCGAGGTTTCGAAAACGCTCGCACAGACGCCCGGTCTACTCCGCGGGATCTGGATCACCCAGGCGACGTTGGCAGTGGACCGCACGGTCGAAGACGCCGCCGCATGGCCGCTGATCTGCCGCGAACTGGAACGCTACCCGTACCTGCGCACCGTGCGCGTGCAACTCAACCCGCGCGCAGGCGTGGACGAGCCGGTGCGTTGGCGTCAATGCACGACGATTTGAGTGGGTGATTGGCGCGTTGGTCAGTCGCTGCGAATCTCAGCGCATTCCCGGCGCAAACCGCGCCACCAGATCGTACGAGCCGCCGAGGAACCACTGGCGCACGTAGGTAACCGGTTGATCGCCGCGCCAGGTGTGGCGATCGATCACCAGGCACGCAGCGCCATCGTCTACCTGCAGGCGTTGCGCCTGCGCGGCGTCGGCATTGACCGCGCTGATGCGGTGTTCGGCGCGCGTCCATGGCACGTTGCGCAACAGCCAACTGCCCGGCGCCACGTCGGTGAACGATTGCAATAACGCCTCCGGCACCGTGGTGGTATCGATCACGCGTTGCTCCAGCGCGAACGGGCTGCCATCGGCAAGGTGCACGCTTTCCAGCGCCAGGACCTTGCCGGTGCTGCCCAGGGCGCGTTCCTGCGGCACGCGCTGACGCAGGTTGCGCAGTCGCCGCGACAACAACGAAAACCGATAGGCATGGCCGCGCGTGGTCATCTCCACTTCGATATCCGGGATCGACAGCGCCACCTGTTCCAGATGCGGATGCGGCCGCGCCACGAACGAGCCGGTGCGGCGGCGACGTTCGATCATGCCGGCGTCGGCGAGCAGCCCGAGCACCTTGTTGACCGTCATGCGCGAACAGCCGTACTGCGTCATCAACTCGTGTTCGGGCGGCACGCGGTGACCGGGCGGCCAGTCGCCGCTGTGGATGCGTTGTTCCAGATCCTGACGGATACGTTGATGCAGGGTGCCGGGCGCGGCGATGGGGTGGGCGGTCAAAGCAGGTCTCCGGTCAGACCCGCATTGTGCGCGCATCCGCTCAGTTGCTCAGCAGCGATCGCAAAACGCCGGCAAAACGCTTGGCAATGCGCGCGCGATCCACATGCTGCCCGTCGCGCACCACCTGTTGCCCGGCGCGCCAGACAGTGCGCACGGCGCTGCCGCGTGCGGCGAACAGCCAACTGTCGAGCAAGGCATCGTCGCTGCGCGCCAGCAGCGCCGGATGGGTGAGATCCAGCTCAAGCAGATCGGCCGATGCGCCGACACGGATTCCACCGCGTGCAATACCCAAGGCCTGCGCCGCGCCATCGCTGGCCTGATCGAACAACCAGCGCCCACTGGAAACGCCACCTTGCGCCAGCACATTGCGCGCCTGCAGGTGCAGGCGCTGGCCGTATTCGAGCAGGCGCAGTTCTTCGGCCGCATCGATCAAGACATTCGAATCCGAACCCACGCCGAACCGCCCGCCCGCAGCAGCAAATGCCTGCATCGGGAACAGCCCGTCGCCCAGATTCGCCTCGGTGATCGGGCATAGCCCGACCACCGCGCCGCTATCGACGATCGCCTGCAGTTCGCCCGCATCCACATGCGTGGCGTGCACCAGACACCAGCGCGCATCCACCGACGCGTTGGCCTGCAGCCACTGCACCGGGCGCATGCCCGACCAGGCCAGACACGCATCGACCTCGCGCTGCTGCTCGGCGATATGGATGTGGATCGGGCCATCGGTGAGCGGCACCAGCGCGGCCAGTTGTTCTGGTGTGACCGCGCGCAGGCTGTGCGGCGCCAGTCCAAGCACGGCATCCGGCAACGTTTTCAGGCTGTGCGTGCAGTCCTGCAACAGCCGCGCGAAGCCATCGATGTCGTGGATCAAACGACGCTGCGCTGTACTCGGCGCGACACCATCGAAATCCGAATGCGCATAGAACACCGGCAGCAGCGTCAGCCCGATGCCGGTGTTGGCGGCGGCGGCGGCGATGCGCTCGGACATTTCGCCGGCCTGCGCATACGCAGCGCCGCTGGGGCTGTGGTGCAGATAATGAAATTCGCCGACGCGGGTGAAGCCGCTTTCGAGCATTTCCACATAGGCCTGTTCGGCGATCGCCTGCAGGCTGTCCGGATCGAGCCGGTCGACGAAGCGATACATCAACTCGCGCCAGCTCCAGAAACTGTCGCCGCTACGCCCGCCCACCTCGGTCAGGCCGGCCATGCCGCGCTGGAACGCGTGGCTGTGCAGATTGCCCAGCCCGGGCAGCAGCACCTCGACACGAGTATCGGTAGCGACCACCGCAGTATCGGTCTGCACCGAGGCGATGCGCCCCTGCGTCAGCGCGATCCGCACACCGCTTGCCCAGCCATCGGGCAAGAGAGCCCGCGCCGCCCACACCGCCTGCACCTGTTGGTCTGCCACTGGACACCCTCGATTGCCGGTTCTATTGTATATACATATCAGACACCACGAGCCTGCGCCATGCATTGCGACGTCCTCTGGCACAACGCGCAACTGATGACACTGGACGCCGCCGATGGCGGCCTGGGCATCGTGGGCGATGGCGTGGTCGCCTGCCAGGACGGCCGCATCACCTATGCCGGCCCGGCCACACAGGCCCCGGCGCTGGAGCCGGACACCACGCACGATTGCCAGCGCCGCTGGATCAGCCCCGGCCTGATCGATTGCCACACCCATCTGGTGTACGCAGGCAACCGCGCCAACGAATTCGAGCAGCGCCTGCGCGGCGCCACTTACGCCGAAATCGCAGCAGCCGGCGGCGGCATCGTGGCCACCGTGCGCGCAACCCGCGCGGCCGACGACGCAGCGCTGCTGGCTGCCAGCCTGCCGCGCCTGGACGCAATGCTTGCCGAAGGCGTGACCACGCTGGAAATCAAATCCGGCTACGGGCTCACGCTGGAGGACGAAACCAAACAGCTGCGCGTGGCACGCCTGCTCGCCGCGCTGCGCAAGGTCGAAGTGGTGCCGACGTTTCTGGGCGCCCACGCGGTGCCACCGGGCGGCGATGCGCAGACCTATATCGACGCGGTCTGCACGCAGATGATTCCGGCAATCGCCGCGCAAGGTCTTGCCGAGGCGGTGGACGTGTTCTGCGAGCATCTGGCGTTCTCTCCTGCGCAGGCCGAACAGGTCTTCCTCGCCGCGCAAGCGCACGGCTTGGCCATCAAGATTCATGCCGAACAACTGAGCAACCAGCACGGCGCGGTAATGGCCGCACGCTATGGTGCGCTGTCGGCCGATCACATCGAATATCTGGACAGCGACGGCGTTGCCGCGATGGCCAGCGCCGGCACGGTGGCGGTGCTGTTGCCGGGCGCGTTCTATTTCACCCGCGACACCCAGCTGCCACCGATCGCCGCGCTGCGCGCCGCCGGCGTGCCGCTTGCCCTGGCCACCGACTGCAATCCAGGCACCTCGCCGCTGACCAGTCCGCTGTTGGCGATGAACATGGCCGCCACCTTGTTCCGCATGACCGTGGACGAATGCATCGCCGGTTTTACCCGCGAGGCCGCACGCGCACTTGGACGCGGCGAGCGGCTTGGCCGGCTGCGCGCCGGCATGCACTGCGACCTGGCGATCTGGAACATCGACGCGCCGGCCGATCTGGTCTACCGCATGGGCTTCAACCCACTTCATGCCCGCGTCTGGCGCGGGCATTCCTGCTGAATCCGGAGTCGTCATGAGTTCTGTTGTCTTGCAGCCCGGCCAGGTCACCCTGGCGCAATGGCGTGCGTTGTATCGCGGGGCTGAGGTCGTATTGGACGACGCCTGCGCGGCCGCCGTGCTGCGTAGCGCGCAGACCGTGGAGGCCATCGTTGCGCGCGGCGAGCCGGTCTACGGCGTCAATACCGGCTTCGGCAAGCTGGCCAGCGTGCGCATCGAGCGCGAGGACCTGCAGACCCTGCAACGCAATATCGTGCTGTCGCACGCGGCCGGTGTCGGCGAGCCCACACCCGTACCGGTGGTGCGGCTGATGATGGCGCTCAAGCTCACCAGCCTGGCCCAAGGCGCTTCCGGCGTGCAGCCGCAGACGCTGGCGCTGCTGGACGCGATGCTACGTCTGGGCATCACGCCGGTGGTGCCGTGCCAGGGCTCGGTGGGCGCCTCCGGCGATCTGGCGCCGCTGTCGCATCTGGCCGCAGTGATGATCGGCGTTGGCGAGACCTTCGTCGGCGAGCAACGTTTACCTGCCGCCGAGGCGCTTGCACAGGCGCAGTTGCAGCCGCGCGTGCTCGGCGCAAAGGAAGGCCTGGCGCTGCTCAACGGCACCCAGTTTTCCACTGCCTGCGCATTGGCCGGTTTGTTCGAGATCGAAACCGTGCTGCAGGCCGCGCTGGTCACTGGCGCCTTGTCGGTGGAAGCGGCCAAGGGCTCGGATACGCCGTTCGATGCGCGCATCCATGCCCTGCGCGGGCAGCCTGGGCAGATTGCCACCGCTGCAGCGCTGCGCGCCTTGATGGCCGATTCGAGCATTCGCGAATCGCACCGGCTCGGCGATGTGCGCGTGCAGGATCCGTACTGTCTGCGCTGCCAGCCGCAGGTGATGGGCGCGGCGCTGGACATCATGCGCCAGGCTGCACGCACGCTGGAGATCGAGGCCAATGGCGTGTCCGATAATCCGTTGGTGTTCAGCGATACCGGCGAGGCCTTGTCGGGCGGCAACTTCCACGCCGAACCGGTGGCGTTTGCGGCCGACATGCTGGCGATGGCGGTCTGCGAAATCGGCTCGATCAGCGAACGCCGCACCGCGATGCTGGTCGACCCGGCCTTGTCCGGCCTGCCGGCGTTTCTCACCCCGCGCCCGGGCTTGAATTCGGGTTTCATGATTCCGCAGGTCACCGCTGCCGCCTTGGTGTCGGAGAACAAGCAGCGCGCGTATCCGGCCAGTGTCGATTCGATTCCGACCTCGGCCAATCAGGAAGATCATGTGTCGATGGCAGCGCACGGCGCACGTCGCTTGTTGGCGATGGCCGAAAACGCCACGCACGTGATTGGCATCGAGTTGCTGGCTGCGGTGCAAGGCTGCGATTTCCATGCGCCGCTACGCTCAAGCGCCGCGTTGGAAGCCGCACGTGCGTTGCTGCGTGCGCAGGTGCCCATGCTGCAAGACGACCGCTATTTCCATCCCGACATGCTGGCTGCCAGCGCGTTGGTACGCTCGGGCGCACTGGCGCGTGCGGTGGCGATGGCATTGCCGGGCGTGGAGCAGGACGCATGAATCGGCAGGTCGACAAGACGCGCTATCAAGACGTCTGGACGATTGCACTGATGCAAGGCACGCAACGATGAGCGCCCTGCCCTGGCTCGAAGTTCACCGCGGCGATGCGCCACTGATCGTCAGCTTCCCGCATACCGGTACCGAGCTGCCGGACGACGTGGCCGATCAATTCGTGTCGCCGTGGCTGGCGCGCCGCGATGCCGATTGGTGGGTGCATCAGCTGTACGACTTCGCGCAATCGCTCGGTGCCACCACCGTGCGCACCGCGATCTCGCGCTCGGTGATCGACGTCAACCGCGACCCGAGCGGCGCATCGTTGTATCCGGGCCAGAACACCACCGGTCTGTGCCCGCTGACCACCTTCGACAATCAGCCGTTGTACGCAGACGGTAACGCACCTGATCAGGCGCAGATCGAGCGACGCCGCACGCGCTGGTTCGATCCTTATCACGCTGCGCTCGATACCGAGATTGCGCGCCTGCGCGTGCAACACCCAAAGATTGTGGTCTATGACGCGCATTCGATCCGCTCGCATATTCCGCATCTGTTCGACGGCGAGTTGCCGCAGTTCAACATCGGCAGTAACGACGACCGTAGTTGCGATCCAGACCTGGTCGATGCGGTGGAACGGCTGTGCCGCAGCAGTGGCTCCAGCACCGTGCGCAACGGGCGTTTCAAGGGCGGCTGGATCACCCGCCACTATGCGCAGCCCGAGCGCGGTGTGCATACGCTGCAGATGGAGCTGGCCTGCCGCGGTTACATGCGCGAGCCCGACGACATCACCCCAGAAACCTGGCCCACGCCGTGGCAGCCCGCGCATGCAGTGGCATTACGCGCCGTGCTGCGCCATGTGCTGCTGGCCTGCCTGCACTTCGCCAACGCAACCCCCCCCTCCTCCGACACCACGCCGCCTGCGGCGCACCGTTGATTGCAAGGAACCCGGCATGACCCGTCACGATGCAACCCGCGTCATCCGCGCCGCCACCGGCACCACGCTCACCGCCAAGAGCTGGCTCACCGAAGCGCCGCTGCGCATGCTGATGAACAACCTCGATCCGGACGTGGCTGAGCGCCCGCAGGAGCTGGTGGTGTATGGCGGCATCGGCCGCGCCGCGCGCGATTGGGAATCCTTCGACGCGATCGTCGCCGCACTCACCCGCCTGGACGACGACCAGACCTTGCTGGTGCAATCTGGCAAGCCGGTCGGCGTGTTCCGCACCCATGCCGATGCGCCGCGCGTGCTGATCGCCAACTCCAACCTGGTGCCGCGCTGGGCCACCTGGGACCACTTCAACGAACTCGATAAAAAGGGCCTGGCGATGTACGGCCAGATGACCGCCGGCAGCTGGATCTACATCGGCGCGCAAGGCATCGTGCAAGGCACCTACGAAACGTTCGTGGAAATGGGCCGCCAGCATTACGGCGGCAACCTGGCCGGCAAGTGGCTGTTCACCGGCGGCCTCGGCGGCATGGGTGGCGCGCAGCCGCTGGCCGCAGTGATGGCCGGCGCCTCGTGCCTGGCGGTGGAATGCCGCCGTTCCAGCATCGACATGCGCCTGCGCACCGGCTATCTGGACAGCTGGACCGACTCGCTGGACGAAGCGCTGCGCCTGATCGAGGAATCGTGCACGGCGAAGAAGCCGATGTCGGTCGGCCTGCTCGGCAATGTCGCCGATGTGCTCGACGAGCTGCTGCTACGCGGGATCAAGCCGGACCTGCTGACCGACCAGACCTCCGCGCACGACCCGGTCAACGGCTACCTGCCGCAGGGCTGGAGCGTGGAAGAATGGGACGCAAAACGCGAGCGCGCGCCCAAGGAAGTGGAAGCCGCCGCACGCGAGTCGATGGCCAACCACATCCGCGCCATGCTCACCTTCCACGCACTGGGCGTGCCCACTGTGGATTACGGCAACAACCTGCGCCAGATGGCGCTGGAAGCAGGCGTCGACAATGCGTTCGACTTCCCCGGCTTCGTGCCCGCCTACATCCGGCCACTGTTCTGTCGCGGCGTCGGCCCGTTCCGCTGGGTCGCGCTCAGTGGCGATCCGCAGGACATCGCCAAAACCGATGCCAAGGTCAAGGAACTCATTCCCGACGATGCGCATCTGCATCGCTGGCTCGACATGGCCGCCGAAAAGATCGCCTTCCAGGGCTTGCCTGCGCGCATCTGCTGGGTCGGTCTGGGCGATCGGCATCGGCTGGGCCTGGCCTTCAACGCGATGGTGCGCAGCGGCGAATTGAAGGCGCCAGTGGTGATCGGCCGCGACCATCTGGATTCCGGCAGCGTCGCCTCGCCCAACCGCGAAACCGAAGCCATGGCCGATGGCTCCGATGCCGTCTCCGACTGGCCGCTGCTCAACGCCCTGCTCAACACTGCCAGCGGCGCCACCTGGGTGTCGCTGCACCACGGCGGCGGCGTCGGCATGGGGTTCTCGCAGCACGCCGGCATGGTGATCGTCTGCGACGGCAGCGAAGCAGCAGACAAGCGGATCGAACGCGTGCTCTGGAACGACCCGGCCACCGGCGTCATGCGCCACGCAGATGCCGGCTATGCCATCGCCACCGACTGCGCGAAGGAAAAAGGGCTGGATTTGCCGGGAATTCTTGGCTGAGTTCGCCCTCCGACAGCGCGGTATACCGCACGCTGTCGGCAGGCTGTGTGCACTGCTCGCAACCATGCACACCGACCATCTCGACTGGTCCTTGCCCGCCCACCGGCGCGGGACCTTACGCGGCATGGATGCCGCGTAAGAGCCTACACGGACGTACTTGCGGCGTGTCCCGCGATGGTGGGCGGACAAGGGCCCCGCAGCCAAGCTGCAGACATCAGCTCTACAACTGATCTATCTGCCGCACTGTTCAACCACTCCAGGGACAACCGAGATTTCGGTCGCGGCGGCGGTTAAACGCAGTCAAAAGCTTAGGTCAAAAGCTGGGTCAGTCGAGGGCGCGATGTCCGCACCAGACAGTTTGCTGGTTGCTTTGAGAATAGCTACGCACACCGACCATCCCGACTGGTCCTTGCCTGCCCACCGTCGCGGGACCTTACGCGGCATGGATGCCGCGTAAGAGCCTACATGGATGTACTTGCGGCGTGTCCCGCGATAGTGGACGGGCAAGGGCCCCGCAGCCAAGCTGCAGATCAACCGCTCTACACGCGTTTTGTTAGGCGCTCTAAATGGACTCGACGTCTACAAGCCACTCTCCAGATGAGCGAGCCAGATACTCTGCAGGAAATGCATCGCCTCAGTCGGCTTTGGTTTCCAGCTCTGTTTACTTGCAGGCCGATGCAGCAGCCACCAGAAATGCGCCGTCATCGAGCAGCGGCGCTGCTCCAGTTGCCGGATAGACGGCTGCGATCGCCTTTGCCGCACGATCTGCATCCGCCTGGATATACCACTGCGACGCCATCGGCAACGCACGTCCACGTACCGCGTGTTCGAATCGATACTGTCCCCAGTAAATCGCCAATGGCTCTTCCAGCGCGTTGAGCGGGTTACGCAAGGTGGCCGCACTCGGACACAGCCGCAAGAAGTTGGCAGCGAGCATGCGTTTACGCGCGGATGGCTGCCCCGCAGACAAATAATGACTCAACTCGTGCAACACGATCGGCGTCCAGTCCATCGATGCCGTGCCGGTGGGCGCATCGTGCTGCGAATAGAGCAGCATCGTGCGTCCACGCACTTTGGCCTGGGTGGTATCCATCTCCGGCCACCACACGAATCGTGCCTCGAATACCGGAGGTTCCGGCACCGCAAAGAAATCACGCATCTGCGATGCCAGGCGGGAAACGGCCGGTTTGGACAGCTCCTCGCTCAGCACGCGCATCTGTTGCTCGAAACGGGGTGCAACTGCGATCAAACGACTTGCACGCGGAACGAACCGCGCAAAATACGCACGCAACAGTCTCTGGTCATCTGCCGACTGCTCTGCAATGGCGGCGTTCGCTGAAGCTTCAAAGTCTTCGCTCCCCAGGAAATGCCGGGAGAACGGATCCGCCTCACGGGTGACGTCTGGCGCAAAGACTCGATCGACCACCTCCAGATCGTCGTCTTTTGCCAGCCCCGAGGTGCGGCGGCGGAAATCCGCATAGGCGGCAAGCGCGGCAAGGTCCGCCTGATCCAGCCCGCCATGGGCTTCCATGTAGCTGCGGTAGACGGGCACCGTAAAGCCCGGCAACCAGTCCGACAGGTTATCCAGCAGGTTGAACAGATCCGTCGCCTCGCTGTAGCCCACCTGGACGTGCGTCGATGACGTCGATGAGGGTGTGGGTGGCGCGGCATGCGCAGTGGCGCACAGCAACATCCAGATCGGTGCGACTGCGCGCATGTTCCGCAGTGTGGTCGGCCAGCAATCACTCCATCTGCGCATGCGGAATTCTGGGCTGGCGAGTGCATTGATTCGAACATGCAGGGATACCGCTCGCAACGTGTCTTTCGTCAGGGGTGCGCAGACCTGCACGCTGGCGGCCTGCTTTGACGGCAAAACCACCGTAGCCCGTCACATTCTCGACAATTGCCCTCAAGACTGCCGGGATCAGGCCGACAAGGTATGCAACGTTTCGAGGAGCCTCCATGGGCATCCTGATCTACCTGGTGCCTGCATTCGCACTCTGGGCGCTCATCGCCACCGGGCTGGCGTTCGTGCGTGGCCGGCAACTGCGCGCCGAGTCCGGCCAGCTTGCGAACACCCAGGACAGTCTTGCCCGCTACCAGGCTGCGCTGTCGCAATTGAAGGCACGCGCGGCCGCCAGCACGCTGGAGCTGGAATCGCTGCAGCGCAGCTACGCGGTGCTCAAACAGTCACTGGAGCAGCAGGAACAGAATGCGGCCGAGCAACAGGCGACCACGGCCCAGGTGATTCCGATGGTGATGGTGCAGCAACTGGACATCGCCAACGAAATCGGCACCTTGTTTGCGCATGTGGCACGCGTTGCGCGCAGCCTGCGTCGCTATAGCGCTTACAGCCGCGGCCACAATGCCCCCGAACCGAACACCGCCCGCTACGACCTGCACTGGTTGGCGGACTGCTTGCACAGCTTCGACCAGATCGGCCATGCGCTGGTGCGCGGTAACGTCGCCGCGTTGATCACGGCCTGCCAGGACCTGCTGTCGATGTACGACCACTATCTCAAGGACGGTTCCGGCTACAACAGCCGCGACACCTTTCAGCGTCTGAGCAGCGATGTGCCACTGTCCGATGCCACCGACGCCATCCGCTCGATCATCGTCAAGGCCACGCTGGCGCAGGACGCGCAGGATGCGGTGATGGAAGAAGCAGTTGCGGCGAATGTGGCTTGATTCGGGATTCGGGATTCGGGATTCGGGATTCGGGATTCGCAAGAGCGTGGGCGCGGTGTTCTGTTAGATCAACACGTAGATGCATGGCTGTCTGACAGCGTATCGATGAGCATCGTTGGCTGAAACGTACATTGCGACTGCTCATAAAAAAAGCGCACCACTTACGGTGCGCTTTTTTTGTTTCAAGCCTTAGGAACGGCTAACGAACTCTGGCGAGCAGGTTCGAGAACGGCTCAAATCAAGGCATTTTCTGCGGCAACGCATACGCCACTACCGCATCGCCCGCAGGCGTTTCCATGAAGTGGTGGCCGCCGGCCATGATCACCAGATACTCGCGGCCACCGTAGGCATACACCATCGGGTTGGCCTGACCACCGGCCGGCAACTTGGCGTGCCACAGCTCCTTGCCGGTAGACAGATCGATGGCGCGGATCAGGTCGTCGGTCGCTGCGGCAATGAAGATCAACCCGCTTGCCGTCACTACCGAACCGCCGTTGTTCGGCGTGCCGATCTCGATCGGCAACCCCGAGCGGATACCGAACGGCCCATTGCCGCGCGCACTGCCGAACGGACGGTCCCATAGCGTCTTGCCGCTAGCCAGATCGATCGCGCGGATGCCGCCATAAGGAGGCTCCTTGCACAGCAACTTGGTGAACGGCAAGCGCCAGCCGGCATTGACGTTGATCGCATATGGCGTGCCAGCCTGCGGGTCGCCCGCGCCTTCCGCACCGCCCGCATCGCCACGCACTTCGTCGCGCGGTGCCCAGCCCAGTTTGTCGGCCTTGGCGCGCGGCACCAACAGGTTGTAGTTGGGCATGTCGTTGTAGTTGGCCACGATCACGCCGCGCTGCGGATCCACCGCAACGCTGCCCCAATCCGACCCGCCGTTGTAACCGGGATATTCGATCGAATGCCGGTCGGCTTCCGGCGGCGTGTAGATGCCCTTGTAACTGGCCTTGCGGAACTGGATGCGGCATACCAGTTGATCGATCGGCGTCATGCCCCACATGTCGCGCTCGGTCAGATCCGGCTTGCGCAACGTGTGATACAGCGAGAACGGCTGGGTCTTGGCGCGTATCTGCGGCTCCACACCGCCGCCAGGCACTGCACGTTCTTCCACGCCCACCAGCGGCTTGCCGGTGCGCCGGTCCAGCACGTACAACTCACCCTGCTTGCTCGGCAACAAGACCGCCGGCACGTTGACCCCGTCCTTGGGGAAATCGATCAAGCTCGGCTGCGACCCCAGATCGTAATCCCAGGCATCGATATGCGTGGTCTGGAAATTCCACACCGGCTTGCCGGTGGTGACATCCAGCGCCACCAGCGAGGTCGCATAGCGATTCTCCGGCGGCGTACGCGAGCTGCTCCAGTAATCGGCGGTGGAATTGCCCATCGGCAGATACACATAGCCCAACTGTTCGTCGGCCGCGGCGGTGGTCCACATATTCGGCGTGCCACGCGTCCAGCTCTGGCCCGGCGGCGGTGCGCCGTCCCAGTCCGGATGGGTCATGTCCCAGGCCCAGCGCAACTTGCCGGTCACCGCATCGAAGCCTTCGATCACACCGGACGGCTCGTAACGCTTCTGCCCATCCAGCACCTGATGCCCGGTGACCACCACCCCGCGCACGATCGCCGGTGGCGAATTGATCGACACATAGCCCGGCGGGGTCTCGCCCATTCCCACGGTGATGTCGACCTGGCCGTTGTTGCCGAAGTCCGCGCACGGCGTGCCGCTGCGTGCATCCAGTGCGATCAGGCGGCCGTCCAGCGTGCCTTCGATGATGCGCGTGCGGCACATTGCCGAGGTATCCACTGCCACCGCTCCTGCGCCATCGTTGGCTGCCGCCGGCATCTCGTAATACGACACGCCGCGGCAGGCGGCCGTGTACGGAATCGCCTCGTCCTTGACCTTGGGATCGTAGCGCCAACGCTGCTTGCCGCTGGATGCATCCAGCGCGATCACCTGATTGCGCGCAGTGCACACATACAGGCTGTCGCCCACTTTCAACGGCGTGGTTTCCGCGCCCCAGCGCTTGCTTGGCAGGTCGCCGGTGTGAAAGACCCAGGCCTGCTTCAACTGCGCAACGTTATCGCGATTGATCTGCTGCAGCGGCGAATAACGCAGCCCGGCCTGGCTGCGTCCATACGCGGCCCAGTCGTCATCGGCAGGCGCATTTGCCGGCTGTGCGCCAGAGGACGCAAGCGACGCTGGAACGTTGCGATTGACCAGGCTCCCGGCAACACCGGCCGCATGCGCCAACGCGCCATCGGCCTCGGTCACTCCAAACGGCACGAACGCCAGCGCGAAGGCCACCACAAACACCGCCGCCAGTACGCCGGCCACGCTGCGCGACAGCGCGCGCGACACCGGGCGCTCCAACTTGGGCAGCAACAGCGCCAGCACGAACGCCAGGCCGACGATCAAGCCCGCACGCGGCACCCAACGCCAGTAATCGCTACCCGACTCCCACCATGTCCACAGCAACGACGCCACCACCACTGCAGCAAACCACCACGCACCCGCATTGCGACCGCGAAACAGCAGCACGCCGGCAACCAGCATGGCCGCGCCCGCAGGCGCGTAGTACCAGGAGCCGCCCAGCGCGGCCAACCACACGCCGCCTGCAAGCAGCACAGCGCCGAGCACTCCAATCACGCCTCCCAATGTCGCCAGCGCCCAATGGCCGCGACGGGAAGGACGATGCACGATCGTCATCAGTTATTCCTCTTCGATTCTGCGGCGACGCAACGCCGCCGCACCGCCAACCACCTTCGACCCGCAACGGTGAAAGAGCCGCGTTCTTTGCGGCCCCCGTCGAAAAACACTGCGTTGCAGATGTCACCGCATGCAATAAAAAACGCCGGCTGTGCGCCGGCGTTTTTCTTCAACTGCGTTACTCGCTACGCGCGATCACGCTTCGGTCGGCGGCACCTCGCTGGTGCTTGGCGCCGGTGCGACGGCTGCATCGTCCACCACGTCTTCCACTTCATCCAGCGACGCATCCAGACGTTCCACCGCCTGCAGCTTTTCGCCCTTGGACAGACGGATCAGCGTCACGCCCTGCGTGTTGCGACCCACGCGCGAGATCTCCGAACCGCGGGTACGCACCAGCGTGCCGCCATCGGAAATCAGCATCACTTCGTCTGTGCCGCCCAGCAAAACCGCACGCACCAACTTGCCGTTGCGCTCGGTGGTCTGGATGCCGATCACGCCCTGCGTGCCACGTCCCTTGCGCGGATACTCGGCCAGCGGGGTGCGCTTGCCGTAGCCGTTCTCGGTGGCGGTGAGGATGTAGGCCGTGTCGTCGTTTTCCGCGACCTCGATCACTGCAGCATCGGCCACGTCCGTGGTCTCCACCACGTCCTCGACGCCCTCTTCCTCGACATCGCCTTCGACACCGCCGGCACGCTCGGCCACGATCAGGCTGACCACCTCTTCGCCCTTGGTCAGACGGATGCCGCGCACGCCGGTGGCGGTACGGCCCATCGAACGCACCGTGGATTCGCCAAAGCGCACGGTCTTGCCGTTGGAGGCGAACAACAGCACGTCGCGGTCGCCATCGGTCAACGCCACACCGACCAGCGCATCGCCCTCATCGAGGTTGATGGCGATCTTGCCGCGCGCGAGGCGGAACGCGAATTCGCTCAACGGAGTCTTCTTGACCGTGCCGTTGCGCGTGGCGAAGAACACATAGCGGTTATCGGCGTATTCGCGCACCGGCAGCACCGCCTGCACCCGCTCGCCGGGTTCCAGCGGAATCCAGTTAATGATCGGACGGCCGCGCGCATTGGAGCCGGCCTCCGGCAACTGATACACCGGCAGCCAGAACACCTTGCCGCTGCTGGTGAAGGTCAGCAGCGTGTCGTGCGTGTTGACCAGCCACAGCTGATCGATGAAGTCCTCTTCCTTGGTCGCCGCAGCAGAACGACCACGGCCGCCACGGCGCTGCGCACGATACGCGCTCACCGGCTGCCGCTTGGCATAACCGGCGTGCGACAGCGTCACCACCACGTCTTCCGGCGAAATCAGATCGAGAATATCCAGATCTTCTTCGCTGTGACGGATTTCGGTGCGGCGTTCGTCGCCGTACTCTTCGCGGATATTGATCAGCTCGTCGCGGATCACCTGCAGCAGCACGTCGGGATTTTCCAGGATGCGGATCAGGCCCTGGATGACCTCGAGCAACTGCTTGTACTCGTCGGTCAGCTTTTCCTGCTCCAACCCGGTCAGGCGATGCAGACGCATTTCCAGGATCTGCGAGGCCTGCACTTCGGTGAGCTGGTAAAAGCCCTTGATCAGGCCCACGCCCGGCGGCAGATCTTCCGGTTTGGAGGCTTCGGCACCGGCTGCGCCCAGCAAGGCGCCGACCAACCCCGGTTCCCAGGTCTTGGCCAGCATGCGCTCGCGCGCTTCCTGCGGATTGGCCGAGGTCTTGATCAGCTCGATCATCTCGTCGATGTTGGCCAACGCGACGGTCAAACCTTCCAGCACGTGCGCACGCGCACGCGCCTTGCGCAGTTCAAAGATGGTGCGGCGGGTGACCACTTCGCGGCGGTGGCGGATGAACGCCTGCAGCATCTGCTTGAGGTTCATCAACTGCGGGCGGCCGTCGATCAGCGCCACCATGTTGATGCCGAACACCGACTCCATCTGGGTCTGCTGATACAGGTTGTTGAGCACAACCTCGGCCGACTCGCCGCGCTTGACCTCGATGTAGATGCGCATGCCGTCCTTGTCGGACTCGTCGCGCAGCTCGCTGATGCCCTCGAGCTTCTTTTCCTTCACCAGCTCGGCGATCTTCTCGATCAACCGCGCTTTGTTCACCTGATACGGGATCTCGGTGACGATGATCGCTTCACGGCCGTTGTCGGCCACTTCCACGTCGGCCTTGGCGCGCATGCGCACCCGGCCACGCCCGGTGCGGTAGCCGGCGGCAATGCCGGCGGTGCCGTTGATGATGCCGGCAGTGGGGAAATCCGGGCCCGGGATGTACTCCATCAGGCCTTCGACATCCAGCTCCGGCCTGTCGATCAAGGCGATGCAGGCGTTGATCGCTTCGGTCAGATTGTGCGGCGGGATATTGGTGGCCATACCCACCGCGATACCGGCCGAGCCGTTGACCAGCAGGCTCGGGAACCGGGTCGGCATGACCGTCGGTTCCAGTTCCTTTTCGTCGTAATTTGGCTGGAAATCGACGGTTTCCTTGTCGATGTCGGCCATCAGCTCATGCGCCAGACGCGACATGCGCGACTCGGTGTAACGCATCGCCGCGGCAGAGTCGCCATCGACCGAACCGAAGTTACCCTGGCCGTCGACCATCATGTAGCGCAGCGAGAATGGCTGCGCCATGCGCACCAACGTGTCGTACACCGACTGGTCGCCGTGCGGATGATATTTACCAATGACGTCGCCGACGATACGCGCCGACTTGAAGTACGCCTTGTTGCTGTGCGCACCCAGCACGTGCATGGCAAACAGCACGCGGCGATGCACAGGCTTGAGGCCATCACGGGCATCGGGGAGTGCGCGGCCCACGATCACGCTCATCGCGTAATCGAGATAGCTCTTGCGCATCTCGTCTTCCAGATTGACCTGGATGATTTCCTTGGCGGTTTCTGCCATTCGGGTTCCGTAATTTTGAGGTGGCGGGCGAGCCGGAAAGCCGCGTCGGGAGCACCCTGTAACAGGCTGCCGGCCCCACGCTCCCGCCGATCGATTCAAGCCCCGGATTGTACCACGAAGGGGCAGCCCGATGCCGCCGGTTTACCAGCCAGAAACAAGCACTTGCAGGGCGTTTGCGCGGTGTTGGCAGCGTTATCGCACCGCGCCGGGCTCAGGCGCCGAATGCGGCCTGCATCTGCGCCAGGTCGGGCTGCGCAATCACCCCGCGCTCGGTGACGATCGCATCGATCAAGCTGCCGGGGGTGACGTCGAACACCGGGTTCCAGGCATGGATGCCATCGGCCACCGTTCTGACCCCGCCCACCCCGAACAATTCGCCCGGGTCGCGCTGCTCGATCTCGATCTGCTCGCCGCTGGCAGTCGCCATATCCACCGTCGACGACGGCGCCACCACCATGAACTTGACGCCGTGGTGGCGCGCGGCGATGGCCAGCTGATAGGTGCCGATCTTGTTGGCGGTATCGCCATTGGCGCAGATGCGGTCGGCGCCGACGATGACCCATTGCACCAGGCCGGATTTCATCAGGTGCGAGGCGGCCGAATCGGCGATCAAGGTCGCGTCGATGCCATCCTGCTGCAGCTCCCACACGGTCAGCCGCGCGCCCTGCAACCACGGCCGGGTCTCGCCGGCAAACACCTTGCCGATGCGCTGCTGCGCCATGCCGGCACGGATCACGCCCAGCGCGGTGCCGAAACCGGCGGTGGCCAGCGAGCCGGTATTGCAGTGGGTCAGCACGCCACTACCCGGCGCGATCAGCGCAGCGCCGAGTGCGCCCATGTGCCGATTGGCTGCCAGATCTTCATCGGCGATGGCCTGCGCCTCGCGCGCGATCACCGCGCGCCAGTCGGCGCCGGCAGCGCCCAGCACGCGACGCATGCGCATCAGCGCCCAGGCCAGATTGACCGCGGTCGGACGCGCGGCATTGAGCCGCAACAGCGCCGGTTCGAGCTTCTGCAATGCCGCGCTGCCGTCATCGGCATCGATGTCGCGCGCTGCCAACACCACGCCCCACCCGGCCGCAATGCCGATCGCCGGCGCGCCGCGCACCGCCAGCGAATGGATCGCCTCGGCCACCGCATCGCTGCTCTCGCAACGCACATGCTCCACCACGAAGGGCAGCTTGCGTTGGTCGAGCAATTCCAGGGCATCGCCGGTCCACAGCAGTGGGCGGATGTGGTCGTAGCGGGCGTAATCGATGTGGGCGCTGTCGTTCATGGCGCTATTGTAAGGCGCGCGGGCAGCCCAGTCAGTGGACCTGCCGTGCTCAGCCTGGGGGCAGCGCGCAACAATGCCTCAAGCGCGTGCCAGGCGAAGGTATTTAGAGCGGCTAAAAAACGTAGCGAGTAGTTTGGATGCAGTCAAAAGCCTGGTTGGTCGAGCGCGCGGTGCCCTCGCCGCTCGCGGGACACGCCGCAAGTACGTCCATGTAGGCTCGGTGGCGGCATCCATGCCGCCACACGGTCCCGCAATCGGCGAGGGCACCGCACCAGAGAGTTAGTCGGCTGTTGGGTGAAAGGCGGCCGTCTAGCGGGTGCTTTAGCGTTCTGGTGCGGGGCATACAACTTCATGAGAGCAAGCCAATAGAAGCAGCTAAAGCATTGCTTGCACCATGCACACCGACCGTCCCCACTGGTCCTTGCCCGCCCACCGTCGCGGGACCTTACGCGGCATGGATGCCGCGTAAGAGCCTACATGGACGTACTTGCGGCGTGTCCCGCGATGGTGGGCGGGCAAGGGCCCTGCAGCCAAACCGCAGATCAGCCGCCCTGTGCAGCGAAAGCCAAGATCCACCGCTCTGCAATAGACCAATACGCAGCAGGTTCGTCAGCCGCTCAGTCGACGATGAACTCGGCACGGCAGCCGTCGTTCACCCACACCCCATCGCGGCTCCAGCCCCAGGTCTGGCCTTCCACGCATTCTTTTTTGGAGATCTGCCGGCCCACGCGCACCTGGCGCTCCACCGACACCCCACAAGTGCGGCGCGAGCTCTTCTTCGACTCGCAGGTGACCATGCGCGGCACGGCCACAAAGCCGGAACCGTCTTCGGCACCGACTTCGAACTCGCCATCGCAACCGCGTGACACCCAGATTTCGTTACGCCGGGTGCCCCACGTGCGGCCCTCCTTGCACGGCCACATCGAGCGTTGACGCAACAAGCGGACTGGCGCACCGCGCAGGATCACCGGGCAGGCCACTTTGCCGCCATTGGAATCGCAGCGCACCACCCGACGCATCTGCGGGGAGGCTGACACGCGTGCGGAGGCAAACTCCGCACGGCAGCCCTGCTCGACCCACACGCCGTCGCGTTCCACATCCCACTCGCTGCCGCGAATACAACTGGTTTCGGACAGCTGGCGCACCAGTTGCACGCCGTGTTCGGTATCCATCGCACAGTGCGTGCGCGCCATGTCCTTGGACTCGCACCGCACCACGCCGGAGGCGCGATCCGAGGCACGCGCATCGGCGAGCATCAGCAGCGGCAAGCACCACAAACCGCATAAGCTGACCAGCCACTTCATGCCGACACTCCTCACCCAAACACACTCTGCGCCGCGCCCCCGTGGACGTGAGGATGAGAGCATCATCGATGTGAAGAAAGCAATACGGTGCCGATGACAACTGGATGGCACTTCGTGCCTGCGATACGCCATGGAGTCGGCGGCACGGCCCGAGCAGGCTGCGCCGGCGCTAGGCGCGGGCGAACTCGAACGCGAGCACATCCGCTATCTGCGCGGTGCCACGCAAGGCCATCAACAAGCGGTCGACGCCGACCGCCACACCGGCACAATCGGGTAGCTGCGACAACACCGCGAGCAGGCGTTCATCCAATGGCACCTGCTGCACCCCGCGCGCGGCACGCACCGCGTTGTCGCGCAGGAAACGTGCACGTTGCTCCTGCGCATCGTTGAGCTCGTGATACCCATTGGCCACCTCGTAAGCGCCCAGATACAGCTCGAAGCGCTCGGCCACCGGCGGGCTGTCGTGGCGGATGCGCGCCAATGCGCATTGGCTGGCCGGCCAGTCGTGCACCACGGTCAAGGTGTCGCTGGCAAAGCTGGGCTGGATGCGATGGGTCATCAGCAGGTCCAGCCAGTCGTCGCGGGTCAGGCCGTGCGGATCGATGGCGATGTCGTGCAACGGCGCGCGTAGCGTTTCGACCGGATCGAGCAACGGGTCGATACCCAACTGCTGCAGGAACAGGTCGCGATAGCTCAGCACCTGCACGCGCGCTTCGCGCTCGACCAATGCAAGCGCGTGCTGCACCAACGCGATGGTCTCCTGCGCCAAGGCGCGATCGTCCCAGCCCACCCGGTACCACTCGAGCATGCTGAACTCGGGATTGTGGCGGCCGCCTGCTTCGCCATTGCGGAACACCCGCCCCAGCTCGTAGCAATCGCCCACGCCGGCTGCGAGCAGGCGCTTGAGCGGATATTCCGGCGAGGTGCGCAACCAACGTACCGCTGCGCCAGCATCCACATGGCCGCTGAAGCGCGTGCTGAAACTGTCGATATTCGGCTCGGTGTTGCCGGCCTCCGAGAGCACCGGCGTTTCAACCTCCAGCACGCCACGCTCGGCGAAGAACGCGCGGATCACCGCATTGAGCCGGGCGCGTAACTGCAACGCGGCCAGATCGATCTGCGCCGCACTCATGGCTGCTGGCCGTGCTCGCCGAGAAACGCCAGCAGCCGCGCCTCATCCCAGATATCCACGCCCAGCGACTGCGCCTTGTCGAGCTTGGAACCGGCTTCTTCGCCAGCCACCAGAAACGCGGTTTTCTTGGAGACGCTGCCGGCGACTTTCGCGCCCAGCGCTTCCAGGCGCTGCTTGGCCGCATCGCGCGTCAATGCGGCCAAGGTGCCGGTGATGACAACGGTCTGGCCGTCGAGCGGGCCGGTCGGCAGCGCATCGGCTTCGGGCAGGCGCGAGAGCACCGTTTCCATCGCCTGCTGCGCGGCGCTGGCCAAGTCCGCGTTTTCCGGCCGCTCCAGCCATTGCTGCACCGAAGCGACGACCGCCGCAGGCACGCCGGCCTGCAGCAAGGCATCGGCACCGGCGCTGCGCAACGCATCGAACGAGTCCACTGCGGTGGCCAGTTGCTGCGCACGCACCGGCGTCACCTTGGGGATATCCATGTCTTCCAGCACGCTGGCAAAACTCAGCGCGTCGCGCAGCTTGGGCGAAGGCGGATGTGCATCGCCGATACGCACGCCACGTTGCAGCAGATCGTCGATGGCCTGCTGATTGCCGGGCTGATCCAGGAAGTGCCCGAGCGAGCGCGCCACTTCGCCACCGATATCGGGCACGCGCTTGAACAGCGGCCACGGCAGATGGCGAATCAACTCCAGATCGCCGAACCAGGCCGATAAGGCCTTGGCCGTGCTCTCGCCGACATGTTCAATGCCCAGCGCAAACAGGAAACGTTCGAGCGTGGTGTCGCGCGATTTTTCAATCGCCTCGATCAGGTTTTCCGCCCACTTGGTGGCGATCTTCTTGCGGTTCCAGTCGAAGGCCGGCAGACCGGCGCGCAATAGATCGGCCTGCCAGGTTTGCGGCACCTCGCGCTCGCCGGCCAGATCCACACCGATGCTAACCACCGTCTTTTCCAGCTGCGCATATGCGCCGGTGGCCAGATGCTCGCGCGCCTCGCGCAAGAAGGCGTGCGGACTTTCGGCGGTGCTGATCAGACGCAACTGCAGCAGCTGATCGACGGTGAGCAGATATAGATCGGCCACGCCCTGCACCACGCCGCTGTCGACCAGCACCTCGATGAATTTTTCGCCCAGGCCATCGACATCCATCGCGCGGCGCGAGACGAAATGCCGGAACGCTTCCTTGCGCTGCGCCGGGCAGGTCAGCTCGCCGGAGCAACGCCATACCGCCTCGCCCTCCTCGCGCACGATCTCCGAGCCGCATACCGGGCATTGCGTGGGCATCTGCCATGGCTGCGTGCCGGGTGGCCGTTGATCGGCGACCACACCAGCCACTTCCGGAATCACATCGCCGGCACGCCGCACGATCACCGTATCGCCCACGCGCACATCCAGCCGCGCGATCTGGTCGGCGTTGTGCAGCGTGGCGTTGGTAACGATCACCCCGGCCACATGCACCGGCTTCAGCCGCGCCACCGGCGTGGCCGCACCCGTGCGGCCGATCTGGATCTCGATCGCCTCCACCGTGGTGGACTGCTCCTGCGCCGGGAATTTATGCGCAATCGCCCAACGCGGCGCGCGCGAGACAAAGCCCATCTCGCGCTGCCCGGCCAGATCGTCGAGCTTGTAGACCACGCCATCGATATCGAATGGCAGCCCGTCGCGCGCGGCACCAATGCGCTGGTAATACGCCAACAGCCCGTCACTGCCCTGCACTACCTCGACCAGGGCGCTGACCGGGAAACCCCATTCGCGCAATTGCGCCAGGATGGCCGAATGCGTCTGCGGTAATGCGCCCTCGCTAACTTCGCCAATGCCGTAGGCAAAGAAACTCAATGGGCGTTGCGCGGTAATACGCGCATCCAGCTGCCGCAGCGAACCAGCGGCGCCGTTGCGCGGGTTGGCCAATACCTTGCCGCCATGCAGCCGCATCTGCGCGTTATAGCTTTCGAATGCGGCGCGCGGCATATACACCTCGCCGCGCACTTCCAGAATGTGTGGCCACCCTTCGCCACGCAGACGCAGCGGAATCGCCTTGACGGTGCGCAGGTTGGCGCTGACATCCTCGCCGGTGGCGCCGTCGCCACGCGTGGCGCCCTGCACGAACTCGCCGTTTTCGTAGCGCAGGCTGATCGCCAGACCATCTAGCTTGGGCTCGGCAGAAAACAGCGGCTGCTTGACCTCGAGCCGCTCGCTGATGCGCCGCACGAACTCGGCCACTTCCTCATCGCTGAAGGCATTGCCCAGCGACAACATCGGCAAGGCATGCCGCACTTCGGCAAAGCGCGAGGCAGCCAGATGGCCGACACGCTGGGTTGGCGAATCGGCACTGGCCAGCTCCGGATGCGCGGCCTCCAACGCCTCCAGTTCGCGCATCAGGCGGTCGTAGTCGACGTCGGCCATCTGCGGCTCGTCGAGCACGTGATACCGGTAGTTGGCGTCCTCGAGACGATGACGCAGGGCGTCGATACGCTGCGCGGGATCCGGGCTGACAGTCATACGATCGCTGGGCTGGCTTGAGGAGCCGCCTATTCTAACGGGCCGTGCCGATGCGCAAGAGCTGGCCCGGCCACTGCCGCGACCACGCAGGCGCCGTCGACAGCAAGCCCTACGGGTA
Source organism: Xanthomonas sp. NCPPB 3959 (assembly GCF_056675575.1). NCBI lineage: Bacteria > Pseudomonadati > Pseudomonadota > Gammaproteobacteria > Lysobacterales > Lysobacteraceae > Xanthomonas > Xanthomonas sp. NCPPB 3959. The sequence goes on along the minus strand of NZ_JBWWVR010000008.1, from coordinate 206,786 downwards.
TTTCCCGATAGGCAGACAAGCACAAACCCGATAGCGTGGCGCCCTCTGCCGCCCACCCGTCTGGAGTTCACCCGTGTCGTTGCCCGTCTCGCGCCGTTCGTTTCTCAGCCTCGCCAGCGTTAGCGTGGCGGTGTCCGCATTGGGACTGGCACCTGCGGCAGAGGCAGCCCGCAAGCGCGCAGCCGCAGCGGCAACGCCCAGCGTGGCGCCGGCCGCCGGTGCGGTGTATCTCAACCTCAACGAGCATCCGCTCGGGCCGGCGCCGGCCGCGCTGGATGCCGCGACGCGCTCGCTGGCGCGTTCGGGCCGCTACCTGTTCGAGATGGAGCAGGACCTGCGCAATCTGATGACCGGCGAATTGCAGCTGCCGGGCGACCATCTGGCGTTGTTTCCCGGTTCCAGGGACGCATTGAATCGTGCCGGCAGCCTGTTCACCTCGGCGCGTGCCGGGCTGGTGGTGGCCGACCCGAGCTTCGATCCGATCGTCGACAGCGCAAACGCGCGCGGCGTGCCGGTGCGCAAGGTGCCGCTGCGGGCCGATGGCGCGCACGACGTCAAGGCGATGGCCAAGGCCGACCCAACCGCCGGCCTGATCTATCTATGCAACCCCGGCAACGCCACCGGCGCCATCACCCCGCGTGCCGAGATCGAGTGGCTGCTGACCAACAAGCCGGCCAGCGCGGTATTGGTGGTCGACGAGGCCTATATCCACTACAGCAACGAACCGTCGGTGGCCGATCTGGTGCGTCAGCGCCAGGACCTGATCGTGCTGCGCAGCTTCTCCAAGCTCTACGGCATGGCCGGCCTGCGCCTGGGCGCTGCGTTGGCGCCGCCGGGGCTGCAGACGAAGCTCGCCAGCTTGGGCAGCAACCCGTTGTCGGTCCCGGCAATGGCCGCCGGCATCGCCAGCCTGCGCGACCCGCAACTGGTGCAGACCCGGCGCGCGGAAAATGCGCGCGTGCGCGACGACACCATCGCCTGGCTCAAGACCAAGGGCTACACCTGCCTGCCCACGCAGGCCAACTGCTTCCTGCTCGACGTCAAGCGCGACGCCAGCGTGTTCGCCGATTCGATGCAGAAACAGGGCGTCATCGTCGGCCGCAGCTGGCCGATCTGGCCCAAGCGCGTGCGCGTAAGCGTCGGCACCGAGGCAGAGATGCTGCGTTTTCGCGAGGCGTTTGCCAAGGCGAAACGCTGATCGCGTAGTAAAGCGAAGCGCTTACCCTTCTCCCTTCGGGAGAAGGTGCCCCGAAGGGGCGGATGAGGGTACGTGCGAAGCCTAGTGTTGTCCGGTTGCACGAGGGCTTCGCCCCGTACCCTCACCCCAACCCCTCTCCCGCAGGAGAGGGGCTTTAATCAGTCGCATTGCATGACGCTGCTCTGAGTGTGTACTGCGTTATTCCCTTCTCCTCTCGGGAGAAGGTGCCCCGAAGGGGCGGATGAGGGTACGCGCGAAGCCCGGCGTTGCCCGGCTGCACGAGAGCTTCGTCCTTGCCCCAACCCCTGCGCCTGCGGCTCGAGCGCGGGCACTCCAAGGCATGCGCACCTGCGGCGCGAAAGTCGCGCCTTCTCGCCCCGTCAGGAGAGGGGCTTTGGATTCCTACTGATCCAACGCCTCTGGCTCCGGAGCGCGCAGCGTGCTCCGGAGCCAGAGGTAGCTAATCACAAAGGTCAATGCCATCGAGCTGGCGTTCCATAGCAATAGCTCGCGCAGCATCGGCGGGCCTTGCAGGAGGTGCGTGTAGTAACGGCGATCCAACAGCGCGATGGCGTGCGGCATGAACACGCTGATGAAGGGCGTTGGCACCGGCGCAACCAGCAGCGTCATCGCAGCTGCGAAACCGTACTCAAGCCAGGGCGAACGACGCGGGCGCTTACGCAGGCGCGCGGCGATCCTTGTAAAGATCCACAACAACGGCATCGCCAATATCGCCCACAGCACCAGCAACAACGCGACTGCCAACACGCCCTGCAGGCTCAACATCGCTCAACTTACCAGCGCGGCGACTTGGTCAGCGGCGGTGCCTGGTGCTGGCGATCGTAGGCACGCAGTTCGTCGCGGATATGCGCCACGCGTTGACGGCCCAGCGCATTGCGACTGTCGTCCAGCACCACGCCATCGAGCAGTTCGGCCATGCGCTGCACGGTCGGCAGCATTTTTTCCCAGGCATCCAGCGCAGTCATCGGCGCCGGCAATGTGAGGAAAAACGCAATCGCCGGGGTCTGCATCTCGCGGATGTTGGCCATGTCGAAACTGCCGGGCTTGAGGATGCTGGCCATGCTGAAGATCGGCCCGCGCTCCGGGTGCCCTTCCACCAACCGGTGGAAGACATTCATGTGGCCGAACACCAACCCGGTCTTCTCTGCAGCCACCACCACGTCTTCGCCACGCAGCACCTGCCCGGCCTTGGCCGCGACGAACAGCGAGACGATCTTGTCGAAGTCCTGATTCGGACGCTTGCCGACATCGTTGCCGCCGGCCGCATCCGCATCGTCCAGATTGAGTTCGCTCTGCTCGGCGCCTTCAGTGCGCTCGAACGGGTCGCCCTCCACACCCGGCTCGCCGGAAATCACCGGCTCGCGGCGTTCGCGCGGCTGCCCGTCGTCCTTGTCGACCCGGCGCCCTTGCGGCGATTTTTTCGGGCGACCAAACAGGAAGATGGCCGCGACCAGCAGCAGTCCAGCGATCAGGATCCCGATCCGGATCATGGCCATGTCGGACATTCAGCGTGCCTCCGCATAAGAGTGACAGGTGTCGATATTCCAACAAGCATGGCACGTCATGCCGCACCCGCCAAACGTGCGGCTTCTTCCAGGTCAACGCTGACCAGACGGCTGACGCCCGGCTCGCGCATGGTCACGCCGGAGAGCTGACGCGCGGCCTCCATCGTCGCCTTGTTGTGGCTGACGAACAGGAACTGCACTTTCTCGCTCATTTCCCGAACCATGTTGGCCAGGCGGCCGACATTGGCTTCGTCCAGCGGCGCGTCCACCTCGTCGAGCAAGCAGAACGGCGCGGGATTGAGTTGGAAGATCGCAAACACCAGCGCCACCGCGGTCATCGCCTTCTCGCCACCGGACAGCAGCGAGATGCTGGACACGCGCTTGCCCGGCGGGCGCGCCATGATGGTCACGCCGGTGTCGAGCAGGTCTTCGCCAGTAAGTTCCAGATAGGCATGCCCGCCGCCGAACAGCCGCGGATACAGTGCCTGCACGCCGGAATTGACCCGGTCGAAGGTGTCCTTGAAACGGCCGCGGGTTTCGCGGTCGATCTTGCGGATCGCCTCTTCCAGGGTTTCCAGCGCGGTGTTGAGATCCAGGTTCTGCGCATCGAGGTATTCGGAGCGTTGCGCCGCTTCGCCGTATTCCTGGATCGCGGCCAGGTTGACCGGTTCCAGCCGCCGCATGCGCCCATCGATCTGGCCGACCGCCGCCTCCCACTCGGCCAGATTGGCCGATTCGGGCAAGCCGTTGACCACGTCTTCGAGCACGAAGCCGGCCTTCACCACCGCAGCCTCCAGCTGTTCGGCGCTGAGCACCAGGGCTTGCTGATCGAGCTTGCGCTGCGAAATGCGCTCGCGCTGACCCAGTGCCTGTTCGTCGCGCTGCTGACGGGTCTGTTCGTAGCTGCGCAGTTCGCCGTCAACACTCTCCAGCATGGTGCGCGCTTCGCTCAGTACGCGCTCGGTGCGCACACGCTCGCTCAAGGCGGCCTGATGCTCGTGCTCCAGCGTTTCCACCGGCGAATCGCCTTCGCTGAGCTGGGCGACCAGATCTTCCAGGCGCGTATCGAGCTGGCCGCGCTGGCTGTCCATGCGCTCCAGCGTCTGACTGAGCGAGGTGATTTGCGTGCGCTGCGATTCCAGCGTGAGTGCTAGTGCATGCATCGCATCGCGCACTCCACGTGCGGCGTCGCGGGCCTGGTCGCGCGCATCGGTGAGCTGACGGCGTTCGTTTTCCAAAGCCGCACGGGTGCCCTGCAGATCGCCCATGAGGGTCACTGCATCTTCGAGTTTGGCGCGCGCTTCGCGTGCCTGCTCACGGCTGGTGTCCAGCGTTTCCAGCAGCTGCGACAACTCGCTTTCGATGCGTTCGATGCGCGTGCGTGCGGCATCGACCTTGCCTTGCTGGCTCTGCAGCTGACCGGCCAGCTCGGAGACGCTGCGATGCGCCATGTATAACTGACGCTGCGCATCTTCGCGTTGCTGCTCGGCGGCCAGCAGCTGCTCACGGAAGCTGCCCAGGCGCTGCTCTAGCTCGGCTTCGCGCTCCTGCAAGGTTTCGATCTGCGCGCGTAATTCTTGAATCTCGCGCTCGCGCAACAAGGCGCCCTGCTTGGCGGCGCCGGAACGCGACACGCGCACCCAGCCCTCGCCCAGCCGCTCGCCATTGCGGGTGATGACCGAATCGCCCTCGGGCAGGCTGCGCTGCAGCGTGCGTGCGGCATCCAGATCCTCGGCCGCATGCAGGCGCGCGAGCAGGCGGCGGATCGCGATCGGCCCCTGCACCTTGGCCGCCAGCGAGGTCGGTGCGAAGGTGGCGTTGTCGCTGGCATTGGACACCAGCGCGATGCGGCCGTCGCCCAACTCGCCCAGCGCGTCGACCAGTTGCTCCGGCGCATCCACCAGCACGCCTTCGATCAATTGCCCCAACGCACCTTCGACCGCATTTTCCCAGCCGCTTTCGACCGTGATGCGTTCGCCGACGCGCGCAGCCGAATCCAGCCCGCGCGATTTCAGCCACGCCACCGCCGCGCCCTGCTCCTGACCGAGCGCGGCCTGCTGCAGGGTTTCCAGCGACGACAGCCGACCACGTGCAGCCTGCGCCTGCTTGCGTACTTCGGCCAGTTCGCCCTGGCTGGCCCGTTGCTGTTCCTGCAGCCCACCGAGCGCGTGCTTGCGCGCTTCGACCTGCTCGGTCAGCCCGTCCAGCGAGGTCTTCTGGGTTTCATGCCGCAGCTCGATCTGCTCGAACGCTTCGGCCAGCGCATCCAGATCCAGCCCGGCGCGCTCGTTGACCAATGCTTCGCGGCGGCGGTCGGCTTCCAGCGACTGGCGATCGAGATAATCGACACGCGTGCGCTCCACTTCGCCGGCACGCGAGGCCTCGCCGGTATCGCGGTTATGGGTTTCCCAGCGCTGCTGCCAGTCGGCCAGCCGCGCTTCGGCTTCGCGCAGCGATTCCTGGCGGAATTCGTGGTCTTCGCGCAGCTGTTCCAATTGCGGTTCGGCCGCGTCCACCGCCTCGCGCAGCACCGCCAATCTGGCCGAGTCGCCGCTGATGTGCTGGGTCAGTTCCTGCAGCTGGCTCTGCGCCTCATCGCGTGCCTTGTGCAAGCGATGCGAGAGTTCGCGCTGATGCTGGATCTGCTGCTCGATGCGCGCCAACGCACCACCGACCTGATAGACATCGGCCTGCGCCTTGGCCACCGCTTCGGCGGCTTCCTCGCGACGCACGCGGCCGGTTTCGATGCGCGCTTCGGCATCGCGCTGTTCGGCGATCAGCTGCTGCAGGCGTGTCTCTTCCTGATTCAATTTTTCGCGCAGGCCCTGCAGCCGGCCATCCAGGCCGCGGTATTCCAGCGCCTTCCACTCGGCGTCCTTGATCCGGCGTTCTTCCTGCAGGGCCTGGTACTGCTCGGCCTGCCGCGCCTGGCGCTGCAGATGCGCCAGCTGCTTGGTGATTTCTTCGCGCAGATCGCCCAGGCGATCGAGATTTTCGCGGGTGTGGCGAATGCGTGTTTCGGTTTCCTTGCGGCGTTCCTTGTACTTGGAAATGCCGGCGGCCTCTTCCAGATACACACGCAGATCTTCCGGGCGCGCCTCGATGATCTGGCTGATCATGCCCTGCTCGATGATCGAGTAGCTGCGCGGCCCCAGACCGGTGCCCAGGAACAGATCGGTGATGTCGCGGCGGCGGCATTTGGTGCCGTTGAGATAGTAGGCGCTGCTGCCGTCGCGGCTGACCAGGCGCTTGACCGAGATCTCGTTGAACGAGGCGAACTCACCGGTGATGGTGTGATCGGAGTTGTCGAAGATCAGCTCCACCGTCGCCTGCGACACCGGCTTGCGCGCCGAGGAGCCGGCGAAGATCACGTCGGTCAGCGAGTCGCCGCGCAGGCGGCTGGCCGAGCTTTCGCCCATCACCCAGCGCACCGCATCGATGATGTTGGACTTGCCGCAACCATTGGGGCCGACGATGCCGGTCATGTTGGTGGGCAGGTGCAACGTAGTCGGGTCGACGAACGACTTGAAACCGGACAGTTTGATCGTGGACAGGCGCATGGGACTGGAGGTTCCGGGCACCGCACGGACGAAGCCGGCAGGCGCTTTTTCCTGTGAAGCCAGTCCCTAAACCCTTGATCCATAAGATCAGCAGGCCGTGGAACCGGCAATGGAGCATGAGTATAACGGGCCGGCCATCGCTGGCGGCGGCGCCATAAAGACGAAGGGCGCCTAACAAGGCGCCCTTCGGGTACAGCATGACGCGTGGATCAGGCGTCGGATTCGACGATGACCTTGACCGAGGTTTCCACATCGGCGTGCAGGTGCAGCACAACGTCGTATTCGCCGACATTGCGGAATGCGCCTTCGCCCAGGATCACTTCGCTCTTTTCCAGCGGCAGGCCGGCGGCGGTGAACGCCTCGGCGATGTCGCGCGGGCCGACCGAACCGTACAGCTTGCCTTCGGTGGACGCATGCGCACCGATGGTGACGCTGGCGCCTTCGAACTTGGTGGCGCGGCTCTGTGCATCGGCCAGGATGCTGTTGGCCTTGGCTTCGTAATCGGCACGCTTGGTTTCGAACGCTTCCACGTTGGCAGCGGTGGCCGGCACGGCCTTACCCTGCGGCACGAGGAAATTGCGGCCGTAACCCGGCTTGACGCTGACCTTGTCGCCCAGGTTGCCCAGGTTGGTCACTTTCTGCAGAAGAATCAGATCCATGGTGGTGCTCCGTTATTCGTTAGCGCCGGCGCTTTGGCCGACGCAACGTTTGCTGTCCGAAAAGACGGGGATTCGGGAATCGGGATTTGGGAATCGCAAGAGCACGATCAACACCGCATCTCGAATGACCGGCCTCTATATTTTAATAACCCGCACATGGATGTGCGGGCTCTTCCGAGGGACTCGGATTAGACGTCGTGATTGTCCGTGTACGGAATCAACGCCAGGAAACGCGAGCGCTTGACGGCCGTCGCCAGCTGACGCTGGTACTTGGACTTGGTACCGGTCACGCGGCTCGGCACGATCTTGCCGTTCTCGGTGAGGTACTGACGCAGGGTGTTGAGATCCTTGTAATCGATCTCTTTCACGCCTTCGGCGGTGAACTTGCAGAACTTGCGACGACGGAAGAACTTGGACATGACAGCGCTCCTTAAGCGGCTTCGGCGTTGTCGCCGTCGGTATCGGTGGCGGCAGGTGCAGCATCGCCCTCATCGTCATCACGACGACGACGCTCGCTACGCTCGGGCTTGTCGCCCTTCTCGTCCTTGCTCTTCATGATCAACGACTGCTCGGTGTCCGGGCCATCGCGCTTGACGACCAGGTGACGCAACACCGCATCGTTGAAGCGGAAGCTTTCCACCAGTTCGCTCAGCACGGCCTGGTCGACTTCGATGTTGAGCAGCACGTAATGCGCCTTCACCAGGTTCTGGATCGGGTAAGCCAGCTGACGACGGCCCCAGTCTTCCAGACGGTGGATGGTGCCGTTACCGCCCTCGATCAGCGACTTGTAGCGCTCGATCATGGCCGGGACCTGCTCGCTCTGATCCGGGTGGACCAGGAACACGACTTCGTAATGACGACTCATGTTTGTTATTACCTTTCGGATGTGGCCACGTGGGCCGGACAGCTCCCCGGTAAACCGCGCAAGGCGGCCGGTGGAGCAAGGGTTCCCGGCCGGAACCGGACAGGAAGCAGGAAAGTATGGCAGTTCAGGTGCTTAGCCGCAACTGGGCCATACCAGCAGCCAAGCTTACGAGCGTGATATCTGCGCGGCGACTGCTTAAGCCCCTCTCCCACCGGGAGAGGGGTTGGGGTGAGGGTACGGGGCAAAGCCGCTGGCAACGTCCGACCGCGCTTGGCTTCGCTCCGTACCCTCATCCGCCCTTCGGGCACCTTCTCCCGAGGGGAGAAGGGATCAACGGTGCTCGGCTGCCGTCGTGAAGCTCTCCCCACACCCGCACTCGGCAGTGGCATTGGGATTGCTGAAGGTAAACGTCTCGCTCAGCCCGTGCTTGCCGAAGTCGATGCAGGTGCCATCGACCAGCGGCAGGCTGGTGGGGTCGACGAAGATGCGCACGCCGTCCTGCTCGAATACCGCGTCGTCATCGCGCTGATCGCGCGCCAGGTCGGTGATGTGGCCCCAGCCGGAGCAACCGGTCTTGGTCACACCGAAGCGCAGGCCCAGCGTCCCCGGGGTCTGCTGCACGAAACGCTGCACGCGCTCCAGCGCGGCGGGGGTGAGGCTGATGGCCATGGGAGGTGCTCCGAAAAACAATGGTGGCAAGTATAGCGAGGCCGCAACACCTTCGGCGGCGCCCTCAGCTGCGGCACCTCCCTCAAATGGGGGCACAGCAGGCCTGCGACAAGCACCTCGACCCGCAAGCGGTTCAGATGCTCGCGCCAGCGCGCCCGCAGCCAGTAAACTCGCAGACCATTCAAAGTCGCTACGGCGAGGACAAGTCATGACGGTGGTCAGCGTTGAACATGCGCTTGCGGGGAAACTCCCCGAAGGCGGCGAAGTCACGGTACGGGGGTGGGTGCGCACGCTGCGCGGATCTGCCGGACTGGCCTTCATCAACGTGACCGATGGCTCGTGCTTCGCTCCGATCCAGGTGGTGGCGAATGACACCCTGCCCAATTTCGACGAGGTCAAGCGCCTGACCAGCGGCTGCTCGCTGATCGCCAAGGGCGTGCTGGTCAAGTCGCAGGGCAAGGGCCAGTCGTTCGAGATCCAGGCCAGCGGTGTCGAGATCGTCGGCTGGGTCGAGGACCCGCTGACCTACCCTATCCAGCCCAAGCCAATGTCGCCGGAATTCCTGCGCGAGGTAGCGCATCTGCGCCCGCGCACCAATCTGTTCGGTGCGGTCACGCGTATCCGCAACTGTCTGGCGCAGGCGGTGCACCGCTTCTTCCATCAGAACGGCTTTAACTGGATCAGCACCCCGATCGTGACCACGTCCGACGCCGAAGGTGCCGGGCAGATGTTCCGCGTCTCGACTCTGGACATGGCCAACCTGCCGCGCAACGACAAAGGCGAGGTCGATTTCAGCCGCGATTTCTTCGGCAAGGAGACCTTCCTAACCGTGTCCGGCCAGCTCAACGTGGAGGCGTATTGCCTGGCGCTGAGCAAGGTCTACACCTTCGGCCCGACCTTCCGCGCCGAGAACAGTCACACCACGCGCCATCTGGCCGAGTTCTGGATGATCGAGCCGGAAATCGCCTTCGCCGATCTGGCCGAAGACGCGCGCCTGGCCGAGCAATTCCTCAAGTACCTGTTCCGCGCGGTGCTGGACGAGCGCGGCGACGATCTGGCCTTCCTGGCCGAGCGCGTGGACAAGAACGCGATCAGCAAGCTGGAAGCCTTCATCAATGCCCCGTTCGAGCAGATCGACTACACCGAGGCGGTGAAGCTACTGCAGAACTCGGGCAAGAAGTTCGATTTCCCGGTCGAATGGGGCCTGGACCTGCAGACCGAGCACGAACGCTGGCTGACCGAAGAGCACATCGGCCGCCCGGTGGTGGTGACCAACTACCCCGAGCACATCAAGGCGTTCTACATGCGCCTGAACGACGACGGCAAGACCGTCGCGGCGATGGACGTGCTGGCGCCGGGCATCGGCGAAATCATCGGCGGCAGCCAGCGCGAAGAGCGTCTGGATGTATTGGATGCACGCATGGCGCAGTTCGGCCTGGATAAGGAGCACTACAGCTGGTACCGCGATTTCCGTCGCTACGGCTCGGTGCCGCATGCCGGTTTCGGCTTGGGGTTCGAGCGCCTGGTGGTGTACGTGTGCGGGCTGAGCAATATCCGCGACGCTATCCCGTATCCGCGCGCACCGGGCAGCGCCGAGTTCTGATGTGACCACTGCTGCGTCCCTGGCGACTAGGCACCGTCCACCAGGGACGCAGACGTTCGTGGCCCACCTCACTGCACGCATCAGCCGCTTCGACGCCCCGCCCCAGGAGCACTCCGCATGACGCTGTTCTTCGCACTGTGTTTTGTCGGTGTCGCAGTGGCCGGGCTCACCGCCTTGCTGATCTTCTGGCCGCTGACGCTGGTGCACATGCGCGACCGTCATCCGGAGGCATTGGCCAGCTTCGGCGACCCGGCCTTCATTAGTACCACGGCGCTGCGCTGGTTGCTGACGCGGCGCTACCGCAGCCACCGCGACAGCGCGCTGTCCGGTCTGGCCACTCCCGCCTGGCTGTCGCTGCTCACCATCTTTTTCGGCCTGGGCATGGCGGCCCTGCTCGGCCTGCTTTCCAAGGTAATGCAATGAACACGTACGAAGACCCTGCCCAGGGCGAACAGGTTTCCTGGTGGCTGGCCACGATCGGCCGCACGCTGATCTGGGCACGCCTGCGCGTCAATGAGGCAGGCACCGCAGAGGTGCTGGACAGCGACGGCAAGACGCTGCCCTACGACAGCGAAGACAGCGCCCGTGCGGCCTTGTTCGATGCCGAATTCGTCTCGCTCGACGGGCTGGACGAAGAAGACGCGCTGATGCGTGGTTTCTCGCTCAACGAAATCTCGCCGCCGCGCGGCGAAGACGATGCGGATCTGCGCGAACGCATGGTCGTGACCCTGGGTGGTCGCGCCTGACATGTACGCCCCACGCGCGTTTGTGCAGACCGATCTGGCCTTGCTGGACTGGCTGATCGCGCGCGACCCGTTCGTCACCCTGATCAGCCAGGGCGAGGACGGCCAGCCGGCAATCACGCATCTGCCGGTGCTGTACCAACGCGATGCGCAGGCCGTGATCATCGAAGGCCACTGGGCGCGCCCCAACCCGCAGGCACGCCAGTCCGGCGATGCGGTGATGGTGGTGCAGGGACCGCACGCCTACGTGTCGCCCAGCTGGTATCTGGACAAGGAAGCGGCCGCACGCGTGCCGACCTGGAATTACGCGGTGGCGCATCTGCATGGCCGTTGCAGCCAGATCACCAATGAGCGGGAAGTCGGCGATCTGATCGGCCGCATGAGCGCGCATTTCGAACAGCGTGTGGGCAGCGATTGGTTGTTCGAGATGGAGCGCGACAGTCACCGCCGGCAACTGCGCGGCCTGGTCGGTTTTCGCTTCGTGCCCAGCCGCATCGAGCTCACCTTCAAGCTCAGTCAGAACCATCCGGCCGGCAATGTCGCTGCGGTCAGCGCTGCGCTGGAACAACAAGCCTCCAGCGAGTCACGCGAGCTGGCCACGCTGATGCGCGATGCCTTGCGCGCACGCGATGGCGCCGCCTGACCGGCACGGCACACAGTCGATTTCTGCACCACCGCTTTATGGCTCCTCTCTCGAACACACCCTGCCCTCTTTCCTCTGGAATACTGTGCGCATGAACGAGCTCAACCATTTACTCGCAAACAACCAGGCCTGGTCCGAGCGCATCCGTCGCGAAGACCCGGAATTCTTCTCCAAGCTGTCCACCCAGCAGACCCCGGAATATCTGTGGATCGGCTGCTCGGATTCGCGCGTGCCGGCCAACCAGATCATCGACATGGCGCCGGGCGAGGTGTTCGTGCACCGCAATATCGCCAACGTGGTGGTACACACCGATCTGAATTGCCTGTCGGTGATCCAGTTCGCGGTGGACGTGCTCAAGGTCAAGCACGTGTTGGTGGTGGGCCATTACGGCTGCGGCGGCGTCTTCGCCAGCCTCACCCAGAAGCGCATGGGCCTGGTCGACAACTGGATCCGCCACGTCACCGATGTGGCCGACAAGCATGAAGTCTGTCTGCACGATGCCGGTGAATTGCCGGCGCAGCACGCGCGGCTGTGCGAGCTCAATGTGCTCGAGCAGGTGGTCAATGTCTGCCGCACCACCATCGTGCGCGATGCATGGGAGCGCGGCCAGGAGCTGTGCGTGCATGGCTGGGTCTACAGCCTGCGCGATGGCCGCGTGCACGATCTGGGCATGTCGATCGACCGCTCCGAGCTGCTGCAGGAGCGTTACGACACGGCGCTGGCGCAGATTCAGGCCGATCACACCGAACGCTGAGTCGCACCTCGCGCCTCACCCACCATGGCGGCGCCCATCGGCGCCGTCGGTTGGCTATGCTGGACGTCTTCTTTGCCGAGGAACGTCCATGCTGGTCCCGCCGATCAACCTGCATGCCTGGATCGAACAACACCGCCACCTGCTCAAACCGCCGGTGGGCAACAAATGCATCCAGCAGGACGGCTTCATCATCATGATCGTCGGCGGGCCGAATGCGCGCACCGATTATCATTATGACGAAGGCCCGGAGTGGTTCTTCCAGCTCGAAGGCGAGATGGTGCTGAAGGTGCAGGACGAGGGCGTGGCGCGCGACATCCCGATCCGCGCTGGCGAAATCTTTCTACTGCCGCCGAAGGTGCCGCACTCGCCGCAGCGCGCGGCCGGCTCGATCGGCCTGGTGATCGAGCGCGAGCGCTTGCCCAACGAGCAGGACGGCCTGCAATGGTATTGCCCGCAGTGCAATCACAAACTTTACGAGGCGATGTTTCCGCTGCAGAACATCGAAACCGATTTTCCGCCGGTGTTCGATCATTTCTACCGCTCGCTTGCGCTGCGCACCTGCACCCAGTGCGGGCACGTGCATCCGGCGCCCGAGCGTTATGCCGCAACTGAGGCGTAAGTGGCGCAGAGGGTGACGATGCAGAACACGCGAAGCGGGAGACGCTCGACAGCGCTCGAACGACAGTGGCCGTTGCGCGCGCCATGCGGCGAGGTTGCAATGGCAGGCGACGCAGCGACCGCACGCCGGCCAACAACACGCCTGTCTGTCATCCGCGCAACTGTCATCCGCGCACACGCGCGACGTGCATGCGGCTCGAACGCACTGCCAGCGATGCCATGCTGCGCGCACTGATCGACCTCAAACCGCGCGACGTGCCGCTGCGCGTTGCGCTGCGCAATACCGCCGCAGTGGTGCTGCCGCTGGCGGTGGGCGTGGCCACCGGGCATGTCGCTGCGGGTCTGGCGGTGTGCACCGGCGCGCTCAACACCATGTTCACCGACCAGCCCGGCCCGTATCGCGCGCGCTTGCAACGCATGTTGATGGCCGCGCTGGCCGCCGGTGCGGCCGCGTTGCTGGGCATCTGGGTCGGCCACAACACCCCTGCCCTGGTGGTCGCCGGCTTGTTGCTCGGCCTGGGCGGCGGGCTGCTGGTGGCGCTCGGCCCGGTGGCCGCGCGCGTGGGCCTGACCAGCATGATCCTGCTGGTGGTCAGTGCCGATATGCGCTTGCCGATCGCGCAGGCACCGGGCGTGGCCGCGTTGATCTTCGCCGGCGGCCTGCTCCAGGTCGTGCTGGCATTGGCCGCGTGGCCGCTGCAACGCTATCGCCCGGAACGCTTCGCACTGGCCGATCTGATGCGCCAGCTGGCAGGCATCGCACGCCAGCGCCCGGAAGCCAGCGCCGCGCCGCCGGCAACGCAGGAAGTGCTCGATGCGATGGTGATGCTGCACGGCGAACATCGCTCGCGCGCGATCGCCGTGCAGAGCTTTCGCATCATCGCCGAGCTCTGCGATCGGGTACGGCTGGAGCTGCTGTCGCTGGCCGATGCCGACACCCGCCTGACCGACTCGCAGGCGCGCCCGGCCATCGAACGCGTGCTCGAACGTAGTGCCATCGTGCTGGAACAACTCGCACACGCAATGACGGTGGGCGAAGACCCGTTAGCGGCGGATGCCTCGATGACCGGATTCGACGATCTGGTCGCGGCACTGGCGCAGTTTCAGCACGACAACGCCGATACCCGCGAACGCCGGCTGGTGCGTGTGGCGGTGGCGCGCGCGCAAGGCCTGGGCGGCCAGTTGCGTGCCCTGATCCGCAATGCGCACTGGGCCAGCAGCCGTGGCGAGATCCAGGCGCAGTTGGCCGAAGCGCGCTTGCCGGCAGCCTTGCGGCCAGCGGCGACCTTGGCCACCTTGCGCGCAAATCTGGATCTGTCCTCGGTGGCGTTTCGGCATGCATTGCGTTGCGGCGTGTGTCTGGCACTGGCGATCGCCTTCCAGCGTTGGCAGCAGATTCCGCACGGCTTCTGGATTCCGATGACCACCGCCATCGTGCTCAAGCCGGATTTCGGCGGCACTTTCAGCTTCGGCGCCTTGCGCGTGGCAGGTACCTTCGTCGGCTTGTTGGTGGCCACGTTACTCGCACATTTTGCGATGGATGGCGCCAGCATCCGGCTGGCGTTGCTGGCGCTGTTTTGCCTGGGTTTCCGCTTGTTGACGCAGGTGAATTACGGTATCGGCGTCGCGTTTCTGACCGGCATGCTGGTGCTGTTGCTGTCGTTCGAAGGCGTGGCGCCCGGCGACGCCATCGGTGCGCGTCTGCAGGCAACGGTAGCCGGAAGCGCATGGGCGTTGATCGCCTACGCGTTGTGGCCCACGCGCGAACGCCGGCATATCCGCGCATCGCTGGCGCAACTGCTCAGCGCGTATCGCGATCATCTGCGCCATCTGTTGCTTGGCCAGATGGAGGGTTTAAGCGATACCCGCGCCGCCGCACGTGTGGCACGCACCAATGCGCAGGCCTCGATCGAACGGCTGCGCGGCGAGCCACGCAGCCGGCGCAATCTGCACGAACTCAAACTCGCCGAATCGCTGCTGGCCAACGGCAACCGGCTGATCCGCGCCACCTTGTCGCTGGAAGCGGTGCTGCGCGATGGCCACCCCTTACCCACGCTGGCGGCATTGCCCGCATTTGCGGAACAGGCCGATCAGGCGCTGACGGACCTGATCGACTGCCTGATCCACGGCGGCATCCCCGCAGCGGCCACCTTGCGCAGCGCCGAGCGCCGCCTGTCCGATGCGTTGGCCGCACTGCCCGACAGCTCGCCGACCACCGCTGCACTGGCCGACACAGTCGACCGCATCACCGACAGCATCGGCACGTTGACCCATCTGTTGCGCCCAGCCCGACCAGCGTCAGCCGGTGCCTCTGCAGAGGCACCGGCCGTGCATGACGGCGCACCCACTGCCGGCGGGTAAACTGACCTCACCGACCCGCGCTGCGAGCCTTGACGATGACCGACCCGCTGTCCCGCGCCCATGCCGTTGCACTGGACACCGCCGACCCGCTACGCAGCCTGCGCGATGCGTTCGTGTTCCCGCAGCATGGCGGCCAGGATCAGACCTATTTCGTCGGCAATTCGCTGGGCCTGCAGCCGCGCGCAGCGCGCGCGATGGTGGCCGAGGTACTCGACCAATGGGGCGCACTCGCGGTGGAAGGCCACTTCACCGGGCCCACCCAATGGCTGACCTATCACCAGCTGGTGCGCGATGGCCTGGCGCGCGTGGTCGGCGCGCTGCCCGGCGAAGTGGTCGCGATGAACACGCTGAGCGTCAATCTGCATCTGATGATGGCCAGCTTTTACCGTCCCACGCCCGAGCGCGGCGCGATCCTGATCGAAGCCGGTGCTTTTCCGTCCGACCGCCATGCGGTGGAATCGCAACTGCGCCTGCATGGGCTGGATCCGGCCACACACCTGATCGAAGTGGAAGCCGATGAGCCCAACGGTACCTTGTCGATGGCGGCAATTGCCGAAGCCATCGCATTGCATGGCCCGCGGCTTGCGTTAGTGCTGTGGCCCGGCATCCAGTACCGCACCGGCCAGGCCTTCGCGCTGGGCGAGATCGCGCGTTTGGCGCGCGCGCAAGGCGCCGCGGTGGGTTTCGATCTGGCGCATGCGGTCGGCAATATCCCGCTGACGCTGCACGACGATGGCGTGGATTTCGCGGTGTGGTGCCACTACAAATATCTCAACGCAGGGCCCGGTGCGGTGGGAGGTTGTTTCGTGCACGAACGCCATGCCAACAGCGACCTGCCGCGCATGGCCGGTTGGTGGGGGCACGAACAGCAGACCCGCTTCCGCATGGACCCGCAGTTCGTGCCCTCGCCTGGTGCCGAAGGCTGGCAGCTGAGCAATCCGCCGGTACTGGCGCTGGCACCGCTGCGTGCGTCGCTTGATGTGTTCGACCAGGCCGGCATGCCGGCGTTGCGTGCGAAATCCGAACAGCTCACCGGCCATCTGGAACAGTTGATCCACACACGCGTGCCGCAGGTGCTGCAGATCGTCACCCCGGCCGACCCTGCGCAGCGCGGCTGCCAGCTGTCGCTGCGGGTGGCCGGCGGGCGCGCGCAAGGGCGCTCGCTGTTCGAGTATCTGCAGTCGGTCGGCGTGCTTGGCGACTGGCGCGAGCCGGACGTCATCCGCATCGCACCGGTGCCGCTGTACAACCGCTTCTGCGATCTGCACCGGTTGGTCGAGCAGGTGGAAACCTGGGCCGCCGCCTGAGCACGTACGACACAGACTGTGCCATCGAACAGGTGTGCGCGTGAGCCGGAACCGGCACACGCGCACGTACACTCCAAGCCCGCACCTGGCTGACCGGCTTGCGCTGTTGCCAGCCGCTTCATTTTCTCCCTCTCCGCCGGCACCCGCGTCCGGCCGCTGCCGGATACCGCATTGAGCGCAGTCTCTCCTCGTTCCCTGACCCTGATCGGCGCCGGCCTGGCCGGTTGCCTGCTGGCTATCCTGCTGTCGCGTCGCGGCTGGCAGGTCACCGTCTACGAGCGCCGCGGCGATCCGCGCATCAAGGGCTACGAGTCCGGCCGCTCGATCAACCTGGCGCTGGCCGAACGCGGCCGCCACGCGCTACGCCAGGCCGGCGCCGAAGATGCAGTGATGGCCAAGGCGGTGATGATGCGCGGGCGCATGGTGCATCCACTGGTTGACGAGCCGCAGCTGCAACGCTACGGGCGCGACGACAGCGAAGTGATCTGGTCGATCCACCGCGCCGCATTGAATGTGGCGCTGCTGGATCTGGCCGAACAGGCCGGTGCACGCGTGCATTTTTATCGGCGCCTGCACACCGTGGACTTCGATGCCGGCTACGCGCGTTTCATCGACGACCGCGACGACCAGCCGCACGAAATCCACTTTCAGAGCCTGATCGGCAGCGATGGCGCCGGCTCGGCGCTGCGCGCGGCGATGCAGCGCAAATCGCCGCTGGGCGAGCGCATCGAATTCCTCGATCACTCGTACAAGGAGCTGGAAATTCCGCCGTTACCAGGCGGCGGTTTCCGCATCGAACGCAACGCGCTGCACATCTGGCCACGCGGGCGTTACATGTGCATCGCGCTGCCCAACGATGGCGGCACCTTCACCGTCACGCTATTTCTGCCCAACACGGGCGAGCCGAGCTTTGCCACCACGCGTACCGGCGACGAAGCGCTGGCCTTGTTCGCGCGCGATTTCCCGGATGCCTTGCCGCTGATTCCGCAGCTCAAGGAGCATTGGGAAGAACATCCGCCCGGGCTGCTCGGCACCTTGACGCTGGACCGCTGGCATCTGGACGGCCGCGCATTGCTGATCGGCGACGCCGCGCATGCGATGGTGCCGTTCCACGGCCAGGGCATGAATTGCGCCTTCGAAGACTGCGTGGCGTTGGCAGAGCAGCTGGACGCGCACGACGATCTCGAAACCGCGTTTGCCGCGTTCGAAGCGGCGCGCCGCGACGATGCGGCAGCGATCCAGCAGATGGCGCTGGAGAACTACCTGGAAATGCGCGACCGCGTCGGCGATGCCGCGTTCCTGCTGCAACGCGCGCTCGAACAGGAACTGCAGGTGCGCTGGCCCACCCGCTTTGTGCCGCATTACACGATGGTGACCTTCCTGCGCACGCGCTATTCGATCGCCCTGGCGCGCAGCGAGATCCAGCGCGAGATCCTGGTCGAAGCCACGCGTGGGCACACCGATCTGTCGCGCATCGACTGGGCGGCGCTGGAAGCGGTCGTGCATGCGCGTCTGCAGCCGCTGGAAGGCGCGCACTGATCGTCGCGCACAGGCCGGCGTCAGCGAGCCGGCGTGCGGATGAGAGATACTAGCCAGCACTGGCGGCGCCCTCCGCAGCGCGCCGCGGATCTGGATTTGATACGGCATGCCTGACAGCTTTCTCTTCTACGACCTGGAAACCTTCGGCCAGGATCCGCGCCGCACGCGCATCGCACAGTTCGCCGCCGTGCGCACCGATGCGCAACTGCGCGTGATCGAAGAACCGATCAGCTTCTTCGTACAGCCGGCCGACGATCTGCTGCCCTCCCCGTACGCGACCATGGTCACCGGCATCACCCCGCAGCACGCGCTGCGCGAAGGCGTTAGCGAGGCCGAGGCGTTTGCGCGCATTTCCGAACAGATGAGCCGGCCGCAGACCTGCACGCTGGGCTACAACTCGATCCGCTTCGACGACGAGTTCGTGCGCTGCGGTCTGTTCCGCAATTTCTACGATCCCTACGAGCGCGAGTGGCGCGGCGGCAATTCGCGTTGGGATCTGCTCGATGTGTTGCGGCTGGTGCATGCCCTGCGCCCGGACGGCATCGTCTGGCCGCAGCGCGAAGACGGCGCCACCTCGTTCAAGCTCGAACACCTGGCCGATGCCAATGCGGTGCGCGAAGGCGATGCGCACGAGGCGCTGTCGGACGTGTACGCCACCATCGGCATGGCGCGCAGATTCCAGCAACATCAACCGAAATTGTGGGAGTACGCGCTGCGTCTGCGCGACAAGCGCTTTGCGGCGACGTTGCTGGATGTCATCGCCATGCAGCCGGTGCTGCATATTTCGCAGCGCTATCCCGCCTCGCGCATGTGCGCCGCCGCAGTGCTGCCACTGACGCGCCATCCGCGCATCGACAGCCGCGTGATCGTGTTCGACCTGGACGGCGACCCGGAGGTGCTGTTGCGCCTGAGCCCGGATGAGATCGCCGACCGGTTGTATATCCGCGCCGCCGACCTGCCCGAAGGCGAGCAGCGCATTCCGCTGAAAGAAGTGCATCTGAACAAGTCGCCGGCGCTGGTGGCCTGGCAACACTTGCGGGAAGCGGATTTCCAGCGCCTAGGCATCGACCACGACGCGGTGCTGGCCAAAGCCGCGCGCCTGCGCGAACTCGGCCCCGAGCTTGCCGAAAAAGTGCGCCAGGTGTACGGCAACGAACGCGCTGCAGCGCCAGCGGTCAACGACGCCGATGCCTCGCTCTACGACGGCTTCCTGGCCGAAGGCGACAAGCGCCTGCTGGCGCAGGTGCGTGTCAGCGCGCCGGCCGAACTGGGCGCGCTGGAATCGCGCTTTCGCGACCCACGCCTGATCGAGTTGCTGTTCCGCTACCGCGCGCGCAACTGGCCGCAAACGCTGTCGTTCGAAGAGCAGGAACGCTGGAACGTGTATCGCCGTCAGCGCCTGCTAGAAGACCGTGGTTTGGGCGAAGTCACGCTCGACCAGTTCCATGCGCAGATCGCGGATTTACGGCTTGCTCACCCCGACGATGCTACCAAGCAAGCCCTACTCGACCAGCTCGCCGCCTGGGGTTCGGACCTCCAACGCACGCTATGACCACCTATTTTTCCGATGCCAGCTTCAAGTTTCTGCGCGCCCTGGCCCGCCACAACGACAAGACCTGGTTCAACGACCACCGGCATCAGTACGAGGCGCACGTGCGCCAGCCGTTTTTGCAGCTCATCACCGACCTGCAGCCGGCGTTGGCCGAGGTCAGCGAACACTATCGCGCCGATCCCAAGACCCAGGGCGGCTCGCTGTTTCGCATCTACCGCGATGCACGGTTTTCCAACGACAAATCGCCGTACAAGAACTGGCAAGGTGCGCGCCTGTTTCATGAGCGCCGCCGCCAGGTGCCGGCGCCATCGTTTTACCTCCATCTGCAGCCGGGCGAGAGCTTTGTCGGTGCGGGGCTGTGGCATCCGGAACCGGATACCCAGCGCAAACTGCGCCAGTTCATTTTCGACAATCCCGCCAACTGGAAAGCGGCCGCATACGAACCCAAACTGCGTCGCAAGTTCGCGCTGGACGACAGCGAAAAACTGGTGCGTGCACCGCGCGGATTTCCAAACGATTTCGAGTTCATCGACGATCTCAAACATCGCAACTGGGCCTATCTGCGGCATCTGGACGACACCATCATGACCGGCCCGCGCCTGCGCCAGACCATCGAAGCGGATCTGGTGGTGCTGGCGCCGTTTGTCGATTATCTGTGCGCCGCCTTGGATCTGGAGTTTTGATGCAGCGTGCGGCGCAGGCAGCGATGCAAGCTGCAGCGGCCATCGGCGTGAGCTGGCGGTTTTCCACTGCGCTGCGTTGTATCTCGCAATCTCGCCTGCCACCACCAGCAATGGACTGCGCACCATGAAAAAACGCTGGTTGCTAGTGCCTGTGCTGGCCGTGCTGCTATTGGCCAGTTACGTGGTGGCAGGCCCGTATCTGGCCATTCGCGGCATCAGTGAGGCAGTCGCCAATCGCGATGCCGGGCAGCTGGAACGCCACGTGGATTTCCCCAGCCTGCGGGTCAACCTCAAGGCGCAACTGGACGATTATCTGATCCGCCAGGCCGGCACCAGCATGCAATCAAGTCTGCTCGGTGGGTTCGCCTTGCAGCTTGCCAGTGGCATCAGCGGCGCCGGCGTGGACACGCTGGTCACCCCGCTCGGCATCGGTGCATTGCTGCAAGGCCATAGCGTGTGGAATCACGTCACTGGCGAGACCGTCAGCCCGGATACGTATGCGGCGCCAGCGCCGGCGCGTCCGCTGCAAGGCGCCGAGCAGCGCTTCGAATCCACCCGCCGCTTCACCGCGACCACGTACACCGCGACCGGAGCGCCGGTGGTCTTCGTGCTGACCCGGCAAGGCTTGCGTTGGCGGCTGACCGATATCCAGTTGCCGCTGGCTGACGCCGGGAATCCGCTCACCCCGTAACGGTGCGCTTGCAGGCGCGCCTGTAGTTTCCTACATCACGCCCGCTTGCAACGAGTGTCAAACCGCCCAGCTAGAGCGGCTTACGCATACCGCCAGGCCCGCTCCATCCATGCCGCCTGCAGCCGCAGCATCGCCGGCCGCAACTGCCGACGCGCCGCCCACGGCAACGACGCCAATGCCTGTTCCGCCGTGCCCGGCGTGCGTTTGCCATTCCAGGCGTATAGCACCTGATTGCGCAGATCCGGCTCGGGCAACAGCAGCACCCGCCCATCGAAGACATCACGCAGCTTGGCCAGATGCCCGGCAAGCGGCACCTGGAACAGGTTCAACGCCAGCACACCGCTGGGTGTCAGCGCAGCGCGGCAATCGGCGTAGAACTCGGGCGTGCACAGCGCGGGCGGAATGCCGTCGGCATCGTAGGCATCCAGCAGCAACAGGTCGTAGCGCCCTGCGCGCGTGCCGATCCAATGCGCACCATCGCCGTGCGTGACCTCAAGCCGCGCATCGTCGCGCGGCACGGCAAACGCATCGCGCAGCGCCAGCACCTGCGCATCGGCGTCCACCGCCTCGATGCGCGTGCTGCGCAGATAGCGATGGCAGAACTTGGCCTGCGCGCCGCCGCCGAATCCAACAATGCCAATTCGCTCGGGGCGCGGCTGCAGCCACAACGCGGCCAGCATGCCGCGCGTGTACGGCAGCATCAGCCGAGACGGCGCCCAGCGCGACATGCGGGTCTGCACGGTGTCGTCGGCGAAATACAGTTCCAACTGACGCCAGCTGGAGCGCAGCGCGGCGCGTGCAGACGGCTTCGGTGCGTCGCTCACCTGCTCGGCGGATCGTTGGCCACGCCATGCGGCACATGACCGGCCGCCACATGCTGATGCTGGCGCGCACTATCGATGTTGTGCTGCGAATCGTCGAAGAAGATATCCGCGCCAAACGCCTCCAGGAACGGCCCCTTGTGGCGCCCACCCAGGAACAGGGCCTCGTCCAGACGCACGCCCCACTCGCGCAGGGTGCGGATCACCCGCTCATGCGCCGGTGCCGAGCGCGCAGTGACCAACGCAGTACGGATCGGCGACGCCTCACCCGGCGGAAATGCCGCCTGCAGCGTGTGCAGCGCAGACAGAAAATTGCGGAACGGCCCGACCGACAACGGCTCGCGCGCGCGTTCGCGCTCGTGGCGTCCAAACGCCTCCACGCCCTGCTCGCGCGAAATACGCTCGCTCTCGTCGCCAAAGATCACCGCATCGCCGTCGAAGGCGATACGCAGCTGCGTCGGCAAGCGGCTCTCGTCGTTGTCCACGATCGCCGCTGCGGCTTCTGCGCGTTCGCCCGGCGCGCGCGGCATGATGGTTGCCGCCGCAATGCCATGGGTGAGTGCACGCCGCACCGATTCCGGATTGGCCGACAGAAACAGATCGGTGCCGAACGGCTTCACGTACGGCCAGGTCGGCTGCCCGGAGGTGAAGGTCGCCCGCACGATGCCCAGGTTGTAGTGTTGGATCGAATTGAAGATGCGCAAGCCGGTATCGGCGGAATTACGCGAGAGCAGGATCACCTCCACCCGCGGCGCGTCTTCGGGCACATCGTGGTTGAGCGCCAGCAGCTTGCGCACCACCGGGAATGCCACGCCCGGCTCCAGGATGTCGTCCTCATGCTCACGCTGGAACGCCGAATACGCCTCCACACCATCGGCCTCGAACAGCGCGTGGCCTTCTTCGAGGTCGAATAGCGCGCGCGAGGTGACCGCGACGGTCAGGAGCCTGGGGGAGTTGTCAGTCATTGTGGGGCCGGGATTTGGGATTCGGGATTTGGGATTGGTTTGAAGCAGGAACCGTAGGTCGGGAGTTGATCGCCCATCCGCACAGCATCGTAGCGCGTGCGAGCGATTCCAAAGACGACGTGCCGCGCTGCTGCCGTTGCCAATCCCGAATCCCGAATGCCCAATCCCCGCCCCTCACACCGCAAACTGCTCGCTGAAAATGCGCTCTTCCAGATTGTGTTCGGGATCGAACAGTAGCGTTACCTGGCGCTGGGTGGATTCGCGGATGGTCACTTCAATCACGTCGCGGATCTCGTGCGAGTCGGCGGTGACGCTGACCGGGCGCTTGTACGGGTCCAGCACCCGGAAGCACACTTCGGTATCGGCCTTGAGAATGGCGCCGCGCCAGCGACGCGGGCGATACGGGGCGATCGGCGTCAGCGCCAGCGTGTGCGAGCCCAGCGGCAGAATCGGCCCGTGCGCGGAATAGTTGTACGCGGTGCTGCCGGCGGGCGTGGCGACCATCACCCCGTCGCCGATCAGCTCGGCGATGCGGGTCTGGCCATTGAGATCCACGCTCAGATGCGCGGCCTGGCGGGTCTGGCGCAGCAGCGAGACCTCGTTGTAGGCCAGCGACACCGTGCTGGCACCGGACTCGGTCTGCACCTGCATTTCCAGCGGGCGCAGATGCGCCGGCTCGGCACGTTGCAGGCGCGCGAGCAGGTCGTCTTCGTCGTCGCGGTACTGGTTCATCAAAAACCCGACCGAGCCCAGCTTCATGCCGAACACTGGCTTGCTGGCAGCGCCATGCCGATGCAAGGTCTGCAGCATGAAGCCGTCGCCGCCCAGGGCGCAGACGATGTCGGCGGTGGCCAGCGGATGATCGCCATAGCGCTGCACAAGATGCGCGCGCGCGGTCACCGCCGGCTCGGCGTGACTGGCGAGAAAGGCGATGCGGGGTGGTGCGGTCATCGTTGACTCCAAAGCATGCGAATCAGCATACCGCAGCGCTGTGCCGGGCTTGTTGCGGCCACGCCCTGCCCTCGCATGCCCGGCCGCGATTGCGCCTGCGTGATCAAGCGCCGCCGCTGGTGCGGCGCACAGCAGCCAGCCAACCGCCGGCGATACCAGGCGCGCAATGCGCACACCGCCCGGTCAGACGCGACCGGGCCACTTCATCACGCCGTCAACCGCCACGCCCGATGGATCCGCGCATGCCGTTCGAAATCCGGGTCGATGGTGCGCGGGCTGATTTCCTCGCACTGCGCAAACTCGGCCACCAATTCCTCGTCCAGCTTGAAGCGGCGGAAGTTGTTGGAGAAATACAGCACCCCGCCAGGCGCCAGACGCGCCACCGCCGCGCGCAACAGCCGCACATGCTCGCGCTGGATATCAAAGTCTTCCGCGCGTGCGGAATTTGAAAAGGTCGGCGGGTCGCAGAAGATCACGTCGAAATGCGCGCGCTCGGCTTCCAGCCAGGCCAGCGCGTCGGCCTGCACAAGCTTGTGCTTGCTGCCGGCTTGGCCGTTCAAGGCCAGGTTGTCGGCGCACCACTGCAGATAGGTACCGGACAGATCCACGCTGGTGGTGGAGCTCGCACCGGCCACTGCCGCCTGCACACTGGCCACGCCGGTGTAGCAGAACAGATTGAGGAAGCGCCGCCCCTTGGATTGCGTGGCCATGGTGCCGCGCAACGGACGATGGTCCAGGAACAACCCGGTATCCAGGTAATCGAACAGATTCACCCGCAGCAGCGCGCCGTGCTCGCGCACATTGATGACCTCATTGCGCTGCTCGAAGCGGCCGTACTTGCTGCCGCCCTTGCCACGCTCGCGCGATTTGAGCGCAACACGCTCGCCCGGCACCTCGAACACCTCGCGCGCGGCGGCCAGCAGTTCGCCCAGACGACGGCGCACATCGGCTTCCGGAATCGTCGCCGGCGCGGCGTATTCCTGCACATGCAGAAATACGCGGCGATCGCCATCGGCTTGCTGATAGACGTCGATGGCAGCGGAATATTCCGGCAGATCGGCGTCATAGACCCGGAAGCATTCGATGCCTTCGCGCGCGCGCCACTTCTTGAACTTCTGCAGATTCTTGCGCAAACGGTTTGCGACCATCTGCGCGCCTTCGCTGAGCGCGGTCGGTGCGGCCAACGGGGTGCGCCGCGGCACCGCGATCGGGTCGCAGACGATCAACGCGCACTCGATCGCGCCGTTGAACAGCTGGTATTTCTTGCCCGCACGCAGGCCGGTGGCATACGCCAGCTCGGCGTTGCCGCAGAGCAGGCTGGCCCGCCATTGCGGCACGGCGCGCTGCAAGGTATCGCCCAGGCGGCGATACAGCGCCGCATCGGCGGCCAGACGCTCGTCGTAGGGCGGATTGCACACCACCACGCCGGTGGCCTGCGGCGGGGTCTGCAGATCGCCCACCTCGCGCACGCCGAACCAGATCGCCTCGGCGACACCAGCCACCTGCGCATTTTCCTTGGCCGCGCGGATCGCATGCGGGTCCATGTCGCTGCCGTGGATCACCTGCTTGAGCGCGGCGCGGCCGAGGCTGTCGCGCTCGCGCGCTTCACTCACCAGCTGTTGCCAGCCCTCGCGGTCGAAGCCGCGCCAGCGGCTGGGAATATCGCTGCCATAGCGTTGCAGGCCGGGTGCGACATCGGCGGCCATCAGCGCGCCTTCGATCAACAAGGTGCCGCTGCCGCACATCGGATCCAGCAGGCCGCCGCCCTCGGCGTAGGCGCGCGGCCAGCCGGCGCGCAGCAGCACGGCCGCGGCCAGGTTTTCCTTCAACGGCGCTTCGTTCTGCGCCATGCGCCAGCCGCGCCGATGCAGCGGGCCGCCACCCAGATCCACCGAGATGGTGGCGCGGCCCTTGCGCAGCGACAGGTTCAACCGCAGATCCGGGCTCTCCAGATCCACCGACGGGCGCTCCAGGCCCTGCCGGCGCATGGTGTCGACCACCGCGTCCTTGATGCGCTGCGCCGCATAACGGGCATGCGTGATCGCAGTGCCGGAGACATGCGCATCCACCGACAGCGTATGGCCGACAGACAGATGCTCGTCCCATGGCAACTCGGAAACGCCGGCATACAGCGCGTCCTCGTCCGGGCAATCGAACTCGTTCAACGGCCACAGCACGCGGCTGGCCAGGCGCGACCATAGGACGGCGCGCTGCGCGTCGCGCATGTCGCCTTCGACGTTGACGCCGGAGATGGTGGCAGTGGCCTTGCTGGCGCCGAGCGACAGCAGTTCGTCGGCAAGCAGGTATTCCAGGCCCTTGGCACAGGATGCGAAGAATTTCACGTAGGCAGGTATCGATGGAGACGCTGGCCGTCGTGGCGAGCGTGAGAGCAGGACGCTGGGCCGGCGCCGTGGAGGGCAATGCCGTGGCCGCTGCGGGCGGGGCGCAAATGGTCGGCCATCGGCGCCGGCTTTACCAGCCCGGCGGCCGGATTGCCCGCCACGCGGTTCACCACGGCGCCAGCCGCCACTGCGCCTGCGCGGTATCCAGGCGCTGCCGCAGGCCCAGCCGCTGCAGGAAGGCAGCATCGTGCGAGGCGACGATCAGCGCACCGTTGTAGCCGCGCAGCAGCGCTTCGACCGCCTCCACCGAGGCCAGATCCAGATGGTTGGTTGGCTCGTCCAGCAACAGCAGTTGCGCCGGCTGCGCCCGGTACAGCGCGCAGGCCAGCGCCGCCTTGAGCCGCTGGCCGCCGCTGAGCTGGCCGGTGGGCAGGTCGGCACGCGTCTGGTCCAGCCCCAGCAGCGCCAGTCGCAGCCGCTGTGCGTGCGCTGGCGTGCCCGGGTTGGCAGCGTGCAATTGCGCAGCGGCCGAGCGCGCCGGGTCCAGCAGCCCCAGGTCCTGATCCAGATACGCCGCTGGCACATGCACCTCGCAATGCCCTGCGCTCGGCTGCAGGTGCCCGGCCAACAACCGCAGCAACGAGGACTTGCCGCTGCCATTGGGGCCGACCAGGCCAATCCGCGGCTGCCCATGCAACAACAGATCCACCCGACGCCCGCCCAGCCGCCCGTCGGCCAGTTCCACCTGCTCCAGCATGGCCAACCGTCGCGATGCGCCGGCTGGCGATGCCGGCGCCAACACGGCGATCGCGGTATCGCTCTCCACCTGCGCTGCGGCCTGCACCACCGCCTCGCTCAGCCGTGCCTGTCCGGCCTGACGTTGCTGCTGCAGCCGCCCGGCGCTGTTTTCGCTGCGTTGCTTCTGCCCGCCGAGCAGGATCGCCGCTTGATTGGCCTGCCCGGCAGCACGCGCGCCGCGTGCCTGGCGTTGTTGCTGGCGCTGCTGCTGCTCGCGCAGCGCCTGCTCGCCGCGCGTACGTGCGTGTTTGCGCTCGGCCAGCAGATCGCTGGCCGCCTGCCGTTCCAGCGCGCGTTGCCGGGCATAGAACGCGTAATTGCCGCCATAACTGCGCAGCCCGTGCGGCAACAGTTCCAGGATGCGCTGCATCGCGTCGAGCAAGCTGCGGTCATGGCTGATCACCACCAGGCCACCGCTCCACGCCAGCAGCTGATCCATCAGCCGCTGGCGTTGCGGGCCATCCAGATGATTGCTGGGCTCATCCAGAATCAACAGGTCCGGCTGGGTCAGAAACGCACCGGCCAACGCCACGCGTATCGCTTCGCCGCCGCTGAGTTGCGCCGCCGGTGCATAGGGATCGCGCCCGCCCAAGCCTTGTCGCTCCAGTTCTGCGGCAAATTGCGCATGCGCGCTCCAGCGCTCGCCAACCAGGTCGAAATCGGCTGGCGCCACGCTGCCAGCAGCGATCCTGTCCAGCGCGTCCAGCAGCGGCGCGATGCCCGCCAACTCGGCAATGGTTTGTCCAGGCGCAACGCTCACCCGCTGCGGCAGGTAATGCACGCTGCCGCTGCGCACGCAGCGCCCGGCACTGGGCAGCAACTCACCGGCCAACAGCCGCCCAAGCACACTCTTGCCCACGCCATTGCGCCCGACCAGGCCGGTGGGGCGCTGATCGATGTGAATCGTCAGATCAGAAAACAGCGGGCTGCCATCTGGCAGCAGATACGCAACGCTCTCCAGCGTCAGCG
Source organism: Xanthomonas sp. NCPPB 3959 (assembly GCF_056675575.1). NCBI lineage: Bacteria > Pseudomonadati > Pseudomonadota > Gammaproteobacteria > Lysobacterales > Lysobacteraceae > Xanthomonas > Xanthomonas sp. NCPPB 3959. The sequence goes on along the minus strand of NZ_JBWWVR010000008.1, from coordinate 178,969 downwards.
ACGAACAGGTCATACGTGTCTCCATTGCATGCCAGCACACGCGCCGATCCAACCGGACCAGCAGCGGGTAAGGCCGTCATCACGACGGCGGCATCAATGGCGCATTGGACCATCCTCAAACAGTGGACAACGCGGCAGAGTTTAAGTCAGCGCGCCCTGCAAACGGAACCCCGGGCAGTTCGCGATGTTGCCGACTCAGCGGCCTAATGGCTTCTGCGCAATCACCGTCGGAAATATGCTGGCGGCGTCGTCGATAAACCGGATAGCGGTAAACCCGGCGCTTTCCAGCTGCAGACGGGTGTGTGCATGGGTCCGGAACGAGGCCCAGCGCGCTTGTACGATCTCGGCGAATATCTGGTTCTGCAGGGTCAGCGCCTCCGCGTCGATGTTCTCCAACTTCCACGGCGACTCGGCAGAGATGCTTGGCGGCGGAGTCAGAAAACTTGCGACCAGCACGCCACCTGGCGTCAGTCGATCGAAAAAGGCGCGATACAGCGCGATCACGCGCCCGTCGTCCGGCTCGTAGATATTCAGACCATTGCTCGTCAGCACATCCACCTCATCGCCAGGGCCGGGTGTCCATGCGTCCTCAAGACGCAGCGAAAGCTGCCCCTCCAGCCCATGCTGCCGTGCGAGTTGGAGTGCTCCTTCCAAGGCCTGAGGATCCAGATCGATGCCGATCAGGCGCACGTCCGGGCACTCCCGGTAGTCCAGCATCAACAGCTCCCCCATCCATCCACAGGGCACCGATGCCAGCGTCATGCCTGGCCGCAGCAGCCCCTGCAGCTGCTGCCTGAAGATGCCGAACCGTTCGCGGGTAGCCAGCGCCGCAGGCGCCTTCTCGAAGATATGCCGTTCCATCGCCGACATCGAATCGTTTGGCTGTGCATCAGAGCGATACGTCACCATCTGATGGGTCCAATAGGCATTCAGCCCACGATTTCTGAGCAGAAACCGACCGAACTCGATCGACCAGAGCGCATCGACCAGACCGATCAAACGTTGAACCACCGCATCGGATCGATCGCCGGTCTGGCGCAGACGCAATTTGATCGATGCCAACACTGCGGCATCGTCCTGGTGATCGCCACCGTGGGAAATCAGTCGGCCCGCATGCGCGGCCTGACCCAGGTCTTCATCATCGCGTTGCATCTTCCACCTCGACAGGAGAGCGCCATTGCAGCTCTCGCAATGCTGCGATCCCTGCCGGCGTCCTGGCGTCTCGATAGCGATGGAAGATGCCGCCGAGCGAACTGCACTGGCGCAGATCTCGGCAACGGGTCGATATAGGCTCGACTCAACCCAGCCCGAAGGCCGGGTGATAAGACACATCGGCCAGCGGCAGCAACCGATCGCCGAAAGCCAGCGCCTGCAGCTCGGACACCGGGACGTCGGGCAACACCAGGCCCGGCTCCACCGCAAACCCCAGACGCTTAAAAAATGCCGGCTCGCCCAGTGCCAGACAACCGGCTGCACCGCGCTCGCGCAAGTTCGCCAGTGCAGATTGCACCAGGCGCGTGCCCAGGCCCTGGCGCTGATGCCCCGGCCCGATCGCCAGCGGACCCAGCGCGTACCAGCCAGGCGAGTCGTCCGACAACGACACCGACGATACCGCCAGATGCCCGACCACATAGCCGTCGTGGTCGGCCACCAACGACAACGCCAGCGCGCCGTCGTTGCGCAACGCGGAAATCACGTGTTGCTCGTCATGGCGGCTGTGGTCGGAGCGCATGAACGCCACCATCGTCAGCAGTTCGATCGCGGCGGCATCGCCGTCGCTCGCTTCGCGGATCAACACATCCATCGGCAACTCCGCACGCAGCACGCAATCAGGTGCGGACGCATCACAGACTCTGCAACAGTTCGGCAAATGCACGCGCCGACGCGTCCACATGCGCCGCCAGCCGATGTTCGTCGTCGACCAGCAACAAGCGCGCATTGCGCGCCTGCGCCCAGGCGATCACATCGGCAGCAGGAATCAATTCATCGCGCCAGGCATGCACGATCGAAATCGGCACGGCCGCCGCATCCAGCGCCGGCAACGGGCCCATCCTGGTCGGCGGCACCATCAAAAACAGCCCGCGCGTTGGCACCTGCAACGACACCTGGGCAGCGATATACGAGCCCAGGCTGGAGCCGACCAACACCAGCGGCCCCTTGTCGGACGCCGCACGCGCGATCTGCAGCAGACGCTGCAACCGGCCTTGCACATCACCGAGCGAGCTCACCTCGCGGCACGCGTCCAGATCGGTGTAATCCGGGCGCTCGTGGGTCCAGCCCAACTGCTCGGCGACGTCGGCCAGTGCGGTGACTTTCAGTGCGTCGGGGCCACTTTCGAACCCGTGCGACAGAATGCAATGCCCGCGGCTCATAGCGCCTGCACCGTATCGCCGATGCGCAGCACGCCGCCACGCAGGATGCGCGCGCACAGCCCGCCATGCCCGCGCATCGCGTTGTAGCCGCCCGCGCCCAGCGCATCTTCCATGCGCGAGCACGGGTCGCAGGGATCGGTGCCTTCCAGCTCGACCTCGCCGATACGAAAGCGCCGCCCTTTCAAGGCGATCAGCGGGATACCGGACACCACCAGATTGCGCCGCAACGTAGCTGGCGCGATTGACGCGTGACCGGCCAGGGCGGCGATCACCGGCAGATGCTCGGCCTGGATCAAGGTCAGCCCACGCTTGCCGCTGCCGCCTTTATAGCGGTCGCCCACCAGGCCAATGCCGGTGGTGGCCTGCGCCGCGTCTACCTCCAGCATGGCCACATCGCGCGCCGGGCGCACGCCGATCCAGGTCACCTGGCCGGTCTGCGGCAGCGTTGCCATCAATTTGCCCAAAGGGCTGTCGGGATTCAAAGCCATCGTCGAATGCTAGCATCCGCTTCATGTCCGATGCCGTCCTGCCGTCTCCGCCGATCACCTACGCGCCGTTGTCCTACGAATCCCGGCTGGCGCGACGCGCGCTCACACAGATCGACATGGTGGTCATCCACTGCACCGAATTGCCCGACATGGCGATGGCGCGCGAATACGGCGAGCGCGTGCTCTACGACAGCGGCACCGGCAACAGCGGCCATTACTACATCGACCGCAACGGCAGCATCCAGCAATACGTGGCGCTCGAGCGCGTGGCACATCATGTGCGCGGCCATAACCCGCATACGCTGGGCATCGAATTGGTCAACACAGGCCGCTATCCGCATTGGCTGGACTCGCGTCATCAGGTCATGACCGAGCCCTATCCCAACGCGCAGATCGTCGCGCTGATCACCCTGCTGCAATGGCTGCAACAGCAGCTGCCATCGATCAGCCGCATCGCTGGTCATCAGGCACTGGACACCACCCAGGAGGCGGCCAGCGACGATCCGTCGCGCAAGATCCAACGCAAGCTCGACCCCGGCCCCATGTTTCCATGGCCGCGCATCGAAGCGGCCGTGACGTGGTCGCACGCACCCCGCTAAGCGCGGCGCTCAGCGCTCCGGCGCGCGATAGGTTTTCTCGCCTGCATTCACTGCGACATCCAGCCGATTTTCCGGTGGCGCGATCGGGCAGACCACGTGAGGCGTCAACGCGCAGGGCGGATTTTCGGCCAGATTGAAGTCCAGCACGATGCGGCCGTCGCGTGGAGCCTCGGTGTAGAGATAACGCGCGCCGCCATAACTTTCCTTGCCGCTGGTGCGATCGGCGAACAGGAAAAACAGCCCCTCCCCGCCCTCCTGCGCCAGCGCCTGCAAGCGGTACTCGTGGCCATGGCGCGAAAACACCGCCTCGCCCGGTATATCGACCGTGAGCGGGGTGCCGATCGAGGTCAACAAGGTGGTCGTGTGTGGCGTGGAATAAGCCTCCCAGCGCGCCTGGAGGCGCCACCGCGGATCGGTTGGGAAATAGTCCAGCCCATCGACTTGGGTCAGCGCCGGCGCAGCCGGATCGCGAAAACGCCAGCCGAACAAACTGCCGGTCTGCACCAGAAAGAACTGCCGGCCCTCCACGTCGAGGCGATCGCCACGCTGCCCTGCCCGCTCCGGTTCCAACATGACGCGATCGATGCGCTGCCCGTTCAAGGTCACCGGCGCACCGGCTGCCGCTTCAAAGTGCACACGGCCATCGGTGTCCAGCGTCAGCTGCCCCAACTGCGCTGGACCGGCCGGCAACACGATGTCGCTCTGCGGATCGCTGCCCACCCGATACTGGCCAGCACGCACGCGACCGGAGCCGGTGTAGCTCAACCAACCGTCGGGGGCCCGCAACCGCGTCAAACGCTGTGCACGCGCACGTTCAAGCGCAACCTGATACACCGCCTGCTCATCGCCTTGTCCACGACCGGCCAGACGCGCATCGTTGACGCCAGTGGTCGACCCCGCCGAGCATGCAGCCATCGACCACGCCGCGACGCAGAGTGCGCCAATCTGTAACTGCAACCGCATGAGTCACCCAACACTGCGAGAAACTGCGCTCCGCGCAGCGAACCTGCGTCCCCACAGGTCACCGTTCCTGTCGCTATTGTGCCTGCAATCGGTCAGGCAGTGGTCGCGACCGGACGTGCCGAGTCCTGCAACCAGCCGCTCCACGAGCCGGCGTAGACACGCGCGCCAGACAGACCGGCTACTTCCAATGCCAGCAGCAAATGGCAGGCAGTCACGCCCGATCCGCACATCACCACCGCGTGCTCGGGTGGAGTTGCACCCAGCAGCGCAGACAGCTCCGCACGTAATTCGTTTGCCGGCTTGAAACGGCCATCGCGCAGGCTCACACCCAATGGGCGGCTCACCGCACCAGGCACATGCCCGGCCACCGGATCGACCGGCTCCACCTCGCCGCGAAAACGCTCGCCGGCACGCGCATCCAGCAGCCATCCCGGCGCCTGATCCAGACGCGCCAGAAGTTGCTCGGCCTCGACCACCGCAGCGTTGTCGAAACTGCCCGGATACGCCGCGCCAGCGTGCAATGCAGGCGGCTCGGTACTTTCCGGCAATCCGGCAGCGCGCCACGCGGCCAATCCGCCATCCAGTACCGCCACGCGACGATGCCCCATCAAGCGCAGCATCCACCACGCACGCGCGGCGGCCATGCTGCCGTCGGCAGCGTCGTAGACCACGACCTGACTGTCCGGATCGATGCCCCATTCGCCCAGCCGCTTGGCGAAGGCCGCGCTGTGCGGCAGCGGATGCCGGCCCTGACCAGGCCGCGACAGATCGGCCAGATCGTCATTGAGATCGGCGTAATGTGCGCCCGGCAAATGTCCCTGCGCATAGGCGTTGCGCGCTGCATCGGGGTCCGGCGCAGTCGGCGGCGCGGCGCGGGCGTCCAGCAGCCGTAGCTGTGGATGGTGCAACACGGCCGCCAAGGTGACGCTATCGACCAGCGTGGTCCAGTCGGGATCAACACTCATGCAACCTGCTCCAGGCGACGACGAAGATTGAGAAGAATGGCAGCGGTGGCGCCCCAGATACGCTGGCCCGGCCAATCGTACTCGAGCACACGGCGTGGCCGGCCGCGGAACTCCAGCTCTACGCTGCGCAGATTGTCCGGGTCCATCAGATACGCCAACGGCACTTCAAACACATCGGCCACTTCGTCCGGCTGCGGCACCGCCACAAACGCCGGGTCGATCACCGCAACCACCGGGGTCACGCGAAACCCGCTCACGGTCAAAAACGGATCTAGATAACCCAATGCATGCACTTGATCCGCGCCGAGCGCGATCTCTTCGCAACTCTCGCGCAGCGCCGCAGCCGCCGCATCGGCATCGGAAGGCTCGATCCGCCCACCGGGAAAACTGACCTGCCCGGCGTGATGGCGCAGGCTGTCGGTGCGTCGGGTCAACAGCACCATGCTGCCGTGCTCGCGTGGAATCAGACCGCACAATACCGCCGCTTCGGCAGAGGCGCCGCCTTCGGTCAGATCGATCAATTCGGCATGGTTCCAACCCGGCCCATCGGGCGCGGTGTCCAGCGGATACAACGCACGCTGCAGCTGCGCGCATTCGGGCAGCCGCGCCGCCAATGCGCGCGCAGGCAGAACCGTCTGCAGATATGTCTGGCGTTCGGCGTCGCTCATGCTCATCCAGCGTGCAATTTCATCCAGGCTGCGCAGGCAGCCGACACAGTGCGACTGCGCGTCCAACGAACATACACCGATACATGGGCTGGGCAGACTGCCGCCGTTCGCATCCTTGTCGGTCATCGCTCGCTCCTGCCGCCCCGCATCGTCAAGACCTCCAACCGACTTTTGCGCTCGCGCATGTCCGGTGAACCCAAACGACAACGCCGGCCTGGTGGCCGGCGTTGTCACAGCAACATCAAACGCAATTACTTGACGCTGACCAGCTTGATCTCGAACTGCACGGCCACGTTCGGCGGGAACGGCGTACGCGGGTCGGCACCGTAGGCCTTCTCCGGCGGCAGGGTCACTTCCCACTTGGAGCCAGCCGGCATCTGCAGCAGCGTATCGCGCATGGCCTGCATCTCGACTTCGCTGACCTTGATGGCCGGAATCTGCTGCGCCGGACGTGCCTTCTCGCGATCGCCGAAGGGGAACGGACCGGCCACTTCCAGCTGCACTGTGCTGGCCTGGGTCGGCTTGGCGCCCTTGCCGGCTTCGATCACGCGGTACTGCACGCCGCTCGGCAGCGTCTGCACGCCAGCGGTGCCCTTGTTCTTGGCCAGGAACTGGTCGCTCTTGGTCTTGTTGGCAGCGGCAGCCTTGTCGTACTCGGCCTTGGCCTGCTGGGCACGGCCCTGCTCACGCTTCTGGAACGCCTCGACGGCCGGCTTCAGCTGATCGGCAGTGATCGACGGCTGCTTCTTGGCATAGGCGTCTTGCAGACCCTTCACCACCGCATTGATGTCGAGCTGCTCGCCGCGACCGGTGAGCTCGGCAAGGTTGTTGCCGTAGTCATAGCCGAAGTAGTAGCTCAACTTGCCTTTCTCGGACGTTGTGTCCTGGGCCAGTGCATTGCCCGTCAGGGCCAGGGCCGCCACAGCGACCGCGATAGAACGCAACTTCATCAAACAATTCTCCAGGGTGGTGGCACAGGACGGGTCTGCCGCCTGAGATGACGCGCTAGGATAGCGGCCGCGATACCGAACCGCTACTTATCACGAAAGCTATGACCAGCAAGGCTTTCGGAAGTTCCGTATTTACTAATTTTTTACGTTCGTAAGGATTTCCATGTCCAATCACGTCATTCTGATCGCCGACCACGCCAGTGTACGGACGATCACGGTCAATCGACCGGACAAACTGAACGCCTTGAACCAGGACACGATGCGGGCGCTGGATCAGGCGTTCCAGGATGCCGCCAGCGCCGATGACGTGCGCGTGGTGGTTCTCACCGGCGCGGGCCAGAAAGCCTTCGTAGCCGGCGCGGATATCGCCGAAATGCGTGATCTGTCGGCGATGCAGGGGCGCGAGTTCTCGCTGCTTGGCCAGCAGCTGATGCGCCGGATCGAATGCATGCCCAAGCCGGTGATCGCGATGATCAATGGATTTGCGTTGGGCGGCGGACTGGAGCTGGCCATGGCCTGCCATCTACGCATTGCCGCAGCCACCGCGCGCCTGGGACAGCCGGAAATCAATCTCGGCCTGATCCCCGGCTTCGGCGGCACCCAGCGGCTGTTGCGCCTGACCGGTCGTGCTGCTGCGCTTGAACTGTGTCTGCTCGGCCAGCCGATCGATGCAGTGCGCGCATTGCAGCTGGGCCTGCTCAACCGCGTGGTCGAGCCGGAGGCGCTGCAGGAAGAAACACTCGCCTTGGCACAGCGCCTGGCCGCTGCTGCACCGCTCGCATTGCGCGGCATTCTGGATGCGGTGGTGTTCGGCGGCGAATGCGCGATCGAAGAAGGTTTACAGCTGGAAACCGCACAATTTGCGCTGTTGTTCGCCAGCGACGACATGCGCGAAGGCACCCGCGCCTTTCTCGAAAAACGCCCCGCACACTTTCTCAATCGTTGATCGATTCGCCATGACGTCTGACCCCATACCGGTATCACGTCCCCTGCCGCTGCAACTATTCGACTGCGTGCAAGCCGACGATCTCGACGGCGCGCTGGCGCTCGGCCTGATGGAGTACCTGCCCGATCCACGCGACGACCTGCTGGATGCGGCCTGCCCGCAGGTGCGCGTGGTATTGCTCGCCGCACAACAGCGCCTGCGTGACGCCTGGGCCGCTCGCGAACGCTACCGCGCACGCGCCGCGCGCCTGCAACGCCGCGCTGCCGAACGCGATGCTCGCCGCACGCCCGCACCAGCACCCAGCCAACCCGTCGCTGCCGCATTGCCGCCGTTGGCCGCCGCCATCCTGGCGCGCGCCAAGGCCAAGGCCGCAGGTGGAACACAGCCATGAACGCGATCCGCCCCACCCCGCCGGCACGTCGCGGCAGCATCATGCGCAAGCCCGAAGTGCAGGAAATGTTCGAGCGCCTGCGCGAACTCAACCCGCACCCGACCACCGAGCTGGAATACACCACCCCGTTCGAGTTGCTGATCGCCGTGCTGCTTTCGGCGCAAGCCACCGATGTCGGCGTCAACAAGGCCACCCGCAAGCTGTATCCGGTTGCCAATACGCCGCGCGACATTCTCGATCTCGGCGAAGAAGGCCTGAAGCGCTACATCGCCACCATCGGTCTGTTCAACGCCAAGGCCAAGAACGTCATTGCTACCTGTCGTATTTTGCTCGAGCAATACGCTGGCGAAGTCCCGCATGATCGCGCGGCGCTGGAAGCATTACCCGGCGTCGGCCGCAAGACTGCCAACGTGGTGCTCAATACCGCATTCGGCGAGCCCACCATGGCGGTGGACACGCATATCTTCCGCGTAGCCAATCGCACCGGACTTGCGCCGGGCAAGGACGTGCGCGTGGTCGAAGACAAGCTGGTGAAGGTCATTCCTGCAGAGTTTCTGCACGACGCGCATCACTGGCTCATCCTGCATGGCCGCTACGTCTGCAAGGCACGCAAACCGGATTGCCCGGGCTGTGTGATCCACGACCTGTGCCGCTATCGCGACAAGACCGTGGCGTCTGCCGAGCGGCCAGCACCTTTGCGCAGCTGACGCGCTCCCACTCAAACGTGGCTGAGACGATCTAGCAAGACCATCGACGACTGCGCAGCGCCCAGTCGCACCAGTTGCATCGTATCGGCAACGCAAACCCAGGCTTTTTACGAATCTCCAATCCCAAATCCCGAATCCCGGCCAAAAAAAATCGCGACCGGATGATGCGTCTTACGGCGCCATGCATCATCCGGCCACGACAGGGGTCACCCGGCGCGAACGCCGGGCGGTTTGCAGCAGGTTTACGCCGCCTTGGCTTGTTCGACGCGCTGTTCGACCAACACGCTTTCCACCGTTGGCTGACCTTCCACGCGTCGATCCAGCTCGTTCCAGTCCACCACCAACTCGCAGCCGCGCGAGGCCGCATTCCGGCTCCAGTCGCGCAGCAACTCGATGCAGGCGTGGTCGACATGGTGCAGCTTGGCCACGTCCAGATGCAGTGCGGTATTGGGCGGCACGCTTTCCAGCGTACGCGCCATCGCCGGCACCTTCAGGAACGTTGCCGAACCCTGCAGCGTCAGATGCATCTCGTCCTTCTTGTGCTCGTGCTCACGCACGTCCACCTTCAGGCGCGAAGAATGCAGGGCCAGACGGAACAGCGACAGACCAAAGCCGATCAACACACCGGTCAGCAGGTCGGTGGCCACGATCGCGAAGGTGGTGGCCAGATAGATCGCCGCGGTGCCACGACCATAGGTCGCCAGCTCCTTGACCTGACCGATCTTGATCATCTTCACGCCCGTGTAGACCAGGATGCCGGCCAGACAGGCCACCGGCGTCATCCGCAACAGCCACGGCAGCAGCATCGCGAACACCAGCAACCAGCCGCCATGCAGCACCGTGGACATGCGCGTGGCTGCACCGGCCTGCACATTGGCCGCACTGCGCACGATCACGCCGGTCATCGGCAATGCGCCGAGGAAGCCGCACAACATATTGCCCACGCCCTGCGCCGCCAGTTCACGGTCGTAGTTGGTGCGTGCGCCCTGATGCATGCGATCCACCGCTGCCGCCGACAGCAAGGTTTCTGCGCTGGCGATGAAGGCAAACGTCACCGCAGACACCAGCAAGGTCGCGTTGAACACGCCGAAGATGTCCGAGATGCTGGGGATGCTGATCGCAGAGAACAGGTTGGTCGGTACATCGACCTTGGCGACGTTCAAACCCTGCAACTGCACTGCAGCCGTGACCGCCACCACCGCGATCAACGCACCCGGCAGGAACCGCAGACGCTGCGGACGCAGCTTGTCCCACGCCAGGATAATGCCGATGGTGGCCAGACCCACGAACAAGGCGGTGCGGCCGGTGCCTTCGCTGATCGCCTGCCACACCACGGCCGGCAGTGCAGCGAAGTTCTCCAGACCGCGCGCCTTGGGTGCGGCATCCATCAACACATGCGCCTGCGAGGCCACGATCAGGATGCCGATACCGGACAACATGCCGGCCACCACGGCCGGCGATGTCATGCGGAACCACACGCCTGCACGGCACAGACCGGCGACCAACTGAATCGCACCGGCCAACAAGATCACCGGCCCGAGCGCGGCGATGCCGTGCTCCCGGACCAGTTCGAACACCAACACAGCCAGGCCGGCGGCAGGCCCACTCACCTGCAACGGAGAACCCGCCACAAAGCCAACGACCAGACCACCGATGATGCCGGTGATCAGACCTGCGGCCGGCGGCATGCCGGATGCGATCGCGATGCCCATACACAACGGGAGCGCGACGAGGAAGACAACGACAGACGCCAATAAATCACGCCCGAACAGTCCCTGACGGAAATATCCGCCGATACCTGATGTGTTCATGATGTGCTCCGTCAGGCCAGTTCAGCGCGCACGACTTGCTGCAGTCGCGGACGTGGGGTGGCTTCGGGGGTGTTTTCCGCCAACAACGGACGGAAGCCACCCTTCTCGGCATCGAAGGCACGGATCTCGCCATGGGCGATGTCATAGATCCAGCCGTGGATACGCAAGGTGCCAGCGGCCAGACGTGCCGCAACTACCGGCTGCGTCCGCAGATGGTCCAGCTGCGAGACCACGTTCTCTTCGGTCATGCAGTCCAGCGCATCCTGACTGTGCGGATCGTGGCCATGATGGGCGGTGACATGGCGCGCCGAATCGGTGTGCTTGAGCCACGCCGCCACGGACGGCACATCTTCCAGCGATTCCGGCTTGAGCACCGCCTTCATGGCGCCGCAATCGGTATGGCCGCAGATCACGATATGACGCACACCCAGCACGGCGATGGCGTACTCGATCGCAGCGACAACGCCGCTGACGTGTTGCGAGTAAGGCGGCACGACGTTGCCGATGTTGCGATAGACGAACAATTCGCCAGGTTGGGCGGAGAAGATCAGCTCCGGCATGACGCGCGAATCGGCGCACGTAATGAACAACGTGTGCGGACTCTGGCCACCGGCCAATTCCTGAAAGCGCGCACTCTGGCGCGGATACACTTCCTTACGGAAATGACGAAAACCATCTAGCAAGCTTTGCATGGGAGATACCTCTAGGCAACGGATGGCAATCCACGGCGCAAACCGCGAAGTGCAAAGACGAACAAATCAAATAAGTCCGGTGCGCAGCACCGGTTGACGCGACAAACGAAGGATCAGGCGCGCAGTGCGTTAGGAGGACGCAGTTGCGGGATCAGGTCGCGTTTTTGAGATGCCGGCGCGTAGTGCGCGTACCAAGAGGGAAAATAGCGTGCGACCACCGGCCATGCTTGGGAGAGCAAGGGGATGTCGTCTGCAGAATGGGTATCGACCTGGGTCTGTGCGTCCCCGTCGTCCTGCAGATCTTCGGCTGCGTCACGTTCTTCGCCAGCATCCACCATCACCGCCAAGCCGTCGCCCACAAGCGCATCGTGGATGCGATCGTGCGCATTGGCTGCCGACCACGCGGTGAGCGCGAGCAGGCAGACCAACAGCAATTGGAGGAATCGAGGAAACATGGCCTCGAAACTAACAATTTAGAACGCGCCTGCGCAAGTGGTGCGACGCACAAAGCGCTTGATTGGCCGGCATTTCACGGCATCGATTCAGGTCGCCATAAGCTTGAGCCCGCCAGCAGCAGGTAAAGGCGCGCTATCGCAACTGTCATAAACCGGCCGTCGTTCAGACTTATGACACACACTGACAAAGTTTAAACACGCGTAAATCTTTGTCTTTATTGGCAAAAATCAAATTGCGATGCAGTCCGAAGTTGTCACATTAACGCAACTTTCACGCCCTAGCCTGCGCTCACTTTCTCGTCAGGTCGCAAGGCACCCATGAAACTTTCTCCTACCCTGCTCGGCTCGGCCTTGTTGCTGGCGCTGGCCGCGCCCGCTGCGCATGCCGAAATCGCCATCGATGTGATCGGCGGCTCCGAAGTCTCGCTGGAAGGCCTGGTCCAGGCCGACGGCAACTGGTTCCACAACGATGTGCAGGACCTCAATGGCCCGATCGGCGCCAACGGCGACAATTCCGAATTCAGCATCCGTCGCGCCGAGCTGGTGCTCAAGGGCAAGGGCCCGGGCAACTTCGAGTGGGTGGCCGGGTATGACCCGAGCGTGCTGAAGGAAGTCACCATCCGCGGCACCACCATCCGCAGCACCGGGCGCTTCCTCGACAACAACATCAAGTACAAGTTCGCCGGCAACGCCAACAACTACCTGCAGATCGGTCAGTTCAAGCAGCCCAACAGCCTGGAAGAACTCTCCAGCACCAAGAACAACGATTTCGTGTCCAAGGCCGCGGTGACCAATACCTACGGCATCTCGCGCCGGCTGGGCGTGGCCTACGGCATGGGCGACAACAACTGGAGCATCACCGCCAGTGCGTTCGGTCGCGAACTGACCCGTAATCAGGCTCATGGCAGCGGCTACGGCGCGCGCGGCACCTGGGCGCCGATCAACGAAAGCGGCAATGTGCTGCACTTCGGCCTCAGCTATCTGGGCTACGACACCGACGACGACACCCTGCGCCTGCGCGCGCGTCCGGACGCCGACCTGACCACCATCCGCCTGATCGACAGCGGCGCCATCACCAACGTGGACAGCGTGGGTGTGGCCGGTGCCGAGGCGATGTGGATCACCGGCCCGTTCAAGCTGCAGAGCGAATTCTTCCAGGAAAACGCCAAGCGCATCGGCAACAACGCCAACGATTACAAGAGCGATGGCTGGTACGTCAGCGGCGTCTGGAACATCACCGGCGAGACCTGGGGCTACAAGGCCGGCGTGCCGACCACCCCGCTGCCGAACGCGCCGGCCTCCGGCCTGTGGCAGCTGGCGGTGCGCTACGACACGCTGGACCTCAACGACGGCCACCTGGTTTCCAATGGCAGCACCCCGTTCGTGGACGGCGTGCTGGGCGGCAAGATGGATGTGTGGACGATCGGCGCCAACTGGTACTGGCGCTCCAACTTCAAGTTCGCGCTGGACTACGCGAAGGTGGAGAGCACCCGTTACAGCAGCGCCACGCGTGGCCTGGTCGACGACAACCCGTCGATCATCGAGGCACGTGCGCAGTTCTATTGGTAAGTGAGCGACGGTTCGGCCGCCGTGGCGCGCTCGGCTGAGCGCGCGGCGGCGGCAACCGCCTTCGCCAGACCCGGCAAAGCGCGCCAGCGCAACGCCGTCATGGTCATGTCATCTCTCCGACATCGCGCGGTCATGCCCCTGCCCTGCAATGGCATGCACGCGGGACGTCCTTATCCCTTCGCTACAGGAGCTGTTCCGTGATCCACTCTTTGAAGACCCGTCTGGCCGTGGGCGTGCTTGCCGCCTCGCTGGCGCTGTGCGCCCAGGCCGCCGATGTCACAGGTGCCGGTGCGTCGTTTATTTACCCGGTGATGTCCAAGTGGTCGGCCGACTACAACGCGGCCACCAAGAAGCAGGTCAACTATCAATCGATCGGTTCGGGTGGCGGCATTGCCCAGATCAAGGCGGCCAGTGTGGACTTCGGCTCGTCCGATGCGCCGCTCAAGCCGGAAGAACTGGCAGCGGCCGGTCTGGCGCAGTTCCCGTCGGTGATCGGCGGCGTGGTGCCGGTGGTCAACGTGGCGGGCATCGCCCCCGGTGCGCTCAAGCTGGATGGCAAGACCCTGGGCGACATCTTCATTGGCAAGGTCAGCACCTGGAACGATCCGGCCATCGCCGCGCTCAACCCGGGCGTGAAGCTGCCCGAGGGCAAGATCACCGTGGTGCATCGCTCGGATGGTTCGGGCACCAGCTTCAACTTCACCAACTACCTGTCCAAGGTCAACCCGGACTGGAAGAGCAAGGTCGGCGAAGGCACGGCGGTGCAGTGGCCGACCGGCATCGGCGGCAAGGGCAACGAGGGCGTGGCCGCCTACGTCAAGCAGATCAAGGGCGGTATCGGCTATGTCGAGCTGTCGTATGCGCTGCAGAACAAGATGGCCTACACCGCGATGAAGAACGCCGCCGGCAAGTTCGTGCAGCCGTCCGATGAGACCTTCGCCGCCGCTGCCAACAGCGCAGACTGGGCCAATAGCAAGGACTTCTATCTAGTGATGACCAACGCCGCCGGCGACAACGCCTGGCCGATCACTGCCACCAACTTCATCCTAGTTCAGAAAAAGCCCAAGAGTCCGGAAGGCCTCAAGAACACGCTGGACTTCTTCCGTTGGGTCTACAGCAAGGGCGATGCGCAGGCCAAGCAGCTGGACTACGTGCCGCTGCCGGACAGCCTGGTGACCCAGATCGAAGGCTACTGGGCCAAGAATCTGCCCAAGTAAAGAGAGAGCCATAGCAACAGGAACGACGCCGTCTCTCTCCCCGGCGTCGGCACCGGGACGCGGCCCTTTCGGGGTCGCGTCTTTTTTGTGATGCCTTCGCCAGAAGGCACTGTCATGCGTGTGTAACAAAAACATCATTTCATAGCGTCGTCTGCCGGACACCCGGCCAATCCAGCCTCGGAGCTTCCATGAAACTGCAGTCGGCCAGCCTGACCGCCCTGTCTCTCACCATCGCCCTCGCCCTGGCCGCGTGTTCGCCCGGCGGCAAGGATGCGCAGTCCGGCGACACCACCAAGGGCGCTCCCAGCGCAGGCGCCACCGCCGGGGACAGCAAGATCGCTGAAATCTCCGGCGCCGGTGCCTCCTTCATCTACCCGCTGGTGTCCAAGTGGTCGGCCGATTACAACGCCGCCACCGGCAACAAGGTCAATTACCAATCGATCGGCTCCGGCGGCGGTATTGCGCAGATCAAGGCCGGCACGGTGGACTTCGGTTCGACCGACAAGCCGCTGGACAGCGCCGAGCTTGCCCAGGCCGGTCTGGGCCAGTTCCCGTCGGCGATCGGCGGCGTGGTGCCGGTGATCAATCTGGAAGGCATCGCCCCGGGCAAGCTGCGTCTGACCGGCGCGCTGCTGGGCGACATCTTCCTGGGCAAGGTCACGATGTGGAACGACGCGGCGATTGTCGCGGCCAACCCGGGCGTGACCCTGCCGGCGACCAAGATCAACCTGGTGCATCGCTCGGATGGCTCGGGCACCACCTTCAACTTCTCCAACTACCTGTCCAAGGTCAGCCCGGAGTGGAAGAGCAAGGTCGGCGAAGGCACCTCCGTGCAGTGGCCGGGCGGCGTCGGCGGCAAGGGCAATGAAGGTGTTGCCTCGTACGTGCAGCAAATCAAGGGTTCGATCGGTTACGTCGAACTGGCCTATGCCCTGCAGAACAAGATGCCCTACGCCTCGCTGCAGAATGCAGCCGGCCAGTGGGTGGAGCCGAATGCGGAAAGCTTCGCCGCCGCAGCCGCCAGCGCCGACTGGGCCAATGCCAAGGACTTCAATCTGGTGATCACCAATGCACCGGGCGAGAAGGCCTGGCCGATCACCGCCACCAACTTCATGCTGATGCACAAGCAGCCCAAGGATGCGGTGCGCAGCAAGGCAACGCTGGAGTTCTTCAAGTGGGCGCTGGAAAACGGCCAGACCCAGGCCAGCGAACTGCATTACGTGCCGCTGCCGCCGGAACTGGTGAAGCAGATCCAGGCCTACTGGGCCAGCGAGTTCAAGTGATGCCCTGCACCCGCTGTTGTGGCGGGTTGCGCTGCGGTGAGGTGCCTGCGGGCGCCTCACCGTTCCTGTTGTCTCACGCTCCCGCGATTGCGCGGGTGACGAGTCCAATCGAATGAATGCCACCGCCATTCCCGAAGCGATGACCGCACCACGCGGCCGCGATCTGCGCGATGCGCGTGCCGATCGCCTGTTCAAGCTTGCGTTGGCCGCCACGGTCGTTTTCGTCCTGCTGGCGCTCGGCAGCGCCGCGCTGTCGATGCTGTGGGGCGGACGCCATGCCTTGCAGATGCAGGGCCTGAGCTTTTTCTATTCCGCCGACTGGAATCCGGTGGAAAACAAATACGGTGCACTGGCGCCGATCTACGGCACCCTGGTCACCGCGTTGATCGCGATGGTGATTGCGGTGCCGGTGAGTTTCGGCATCGCATTCTTCCTCACCGAAGTGGCGCCGCGCTGGTTGCGCGGTCCGGTCGGTACCGCGATCGAATTGCTGGCTGGCATCCCGTCGATCATCTACGGCATGTGGGGCCTGTTCGTGCTGGTGCCGGTGATGACCGAGCACGTGACGCCCTGGCTCAACGATCACATGGGCACGCTGCCGTTGATCGGTCCGTTGTTTCAGGGCCCGCCGCTGGGGATCGGGTTGCTGACTGCAGGCTTCGTGCTGGCGATCATGGTGATTCCGTTTATCTCCTCGGTGATGCGCGAAGTGTTTCTGACCGTGCCCACGCGTTTGAAGGAATCGGCCTACGCGCTGGGCTCGACCAAGTGGGAAGTCAGCTGGGACATCGTGCTGCCGTACACCCGCTCTGCGGTGATTGGCGGCGTGTTTCTGGGCCTGGGCCGGGCGCTGGGCGAAACCATGGCAGTGGCATTCGTGGTCGGCAACACGGTGCGGCTGTCGCCGTCGCTGCTGGAGCCTGGCACCACCATCGCTGCCTTGATCGCCAATGACTTCGGCGAGGCCACCGAAACGTATCGCTCGGCATTGTTGCTGCTCGGCTTCGTCTTGTTCATCGTCACCTTCATCGTGCTGGCGATTGCGCGCTTCATGCTGATGCAGCTGTCGCGTCGGGAGGGCAACTGATGTCCTCGGTCTCGCAATCCCTCTACAACCGCCGCCGCGTGATCAATGTGGTGGCGCTGCTGCTGTCGTGCGTCACTGCGTTGTTCGGTCTGTTCTTCCTGGCCTGGATCCTGTGGACCTTGTTGTCCAAGGGCGTGCCGGGCATCGACCTCAATTTGTTTACCAAGATGACACCGCCGCCGATGCAGGAAGGTGGTTTGCTCAACGCCTTCTTCGGCAGTGCGGTGATGTGCGGCCTGGCGCTGGCGATCGGCACCCCGCTCGGCATTGCCGCCGGTACCTGGCTGGCCGAATACGGCAATGCGCGCAAGACCGGTTTGGTGGTGCGTTTCGTCAACGACATTCTGTTGTCGGCGCCGTCGATCGTGCTCGGCCTGTTCGTCTACACGCTGTACGTGATGCAGACCGGCGGGCGCTTCTCGGCGTTTGCCGGTGCGTTGTCGCTGGCCTTCATCGTGCTGCCGGTGGTGGTGCGGACCACCGACGAAATGTTGCGTCTGGTGCCGGCGCAGATGCGCGAAGCGGCGTTGTCGCTCGGCATCCCGCAGTGGAAGGTCACCGTGCAGGTGCTATATCGCGCCGCCTCGGCCGGCATTCTCACCGGCATCCTGCTGGCGCTGGCACGCATCAGCGGCGAGACCGCGCCACTGCTGTTCACTGCCTTCGGCAATCAATACTGGAACAGCAATATCTTTCAGCCGATGGCCAGCGTGCCGGTGATCATGAATCAGTTCGCCGGCAGCCCCTACGAGACCTGGCAGACCCTGGCCTGGTCCGGCGCACTGGTACTGACCGCGTTCGTGTTGTTGGTGAGCCTGGGCGCACGCGCGCTGCTATTG
This sequence comes from Xanthomonas sp. NCPPB 3959, assembly GCF_056675575.1. NCBI lineage: Bacteria > Pseudomonadati > Pseudomonadota > Gammaproteobacteria > Lysobacterales > Lysobacteraceae > Xanthomonas > Xanthomonas sp. NCPPB 3959. The sequence goes on along the minus strand of NZ_JBWWVR010000008.1, from coordinate 160,967 downwards.
CGCAACAAGATTTCCAATGACTGACCTTTCCTTCCGGACACCCGACATGAACGATCTCCAAAACGCCAAGCCGATGCATCGCATCGCTGTCCCGGCCGCCAAGGGGGCGCCGACGGCGCAGGCGCCGGTGAAGGTGGCCGCACGCAATCTGGATTTCTATTACGACAAGTACCACGCGCTCAAGAGCATCAACATCGAGATTCCGGAAAAGCGCGTCACCGCGCTGATCGGGCCTTCGGGTTGCGGTAAGTCCACCTTGCTGCGCATCTTCAATCGCATCTATGCGCTGTATCCGAAGATGGAAGCGCGCGGCGAAGTGCTGCTGGACGGTGAAAACATCCTGTCGCCGAAGTACCCGATGAACCGGCTGCGCAGCAAGGTCGGCATGGTGTTTCAGAAGCCGGTGCCGTTTCCGATGACGATTTTCGAAAACGTCGCCTACGGTATTCGTCACCACGAAAAACTGTCCAAGGCCGACATGCAGAACCGCGTCGAGCAGGCGCTGCGTCAAGGTGCGCTGTGGGACGAGGTCAAGGACAAGCTGGGGCAAAGCGCGCTGGGTCTGTCCGGCGGTCAGCAGCAGCGGCTGTGCATCGCACGTGCGGTGGCGCTGCGACCGGATGTGTTGCTGCTGGACGAACCGACCTCGGCGCTGGATCCGATTTCCACCAGCCGTATCGAGCAGCTGGTGGAAGAACTCAAGCGCGAATACACCATCGTGATCGTGACCCACAACATGCAGCAGGCCGCGCGCGTATCGGACTACACCGCTTTCATGTACCTGGGCGACCTGATCGAACACGACCGCACCGAAACGATCTTTTCCCAGCCGTCCAAGCAGCAAACCGAGGATTACATCACCGGTCGTTTCGGTTGATGTAGGGCCAGACATCGCAACGCCGCATTGACGCAGCTCCGCCGCACCGCCCGGCACGACATCAACATCACGTGCGATGTCGCCAAGGTGACGGCGGACATCCACCACTGCCACGAATCGAGATCACGATGAACCAGCACCTCAACGACCATATCGTCAAAAGCTACGACGAGGAGCAGCACCGTCTTGTCGCCGAGATCGTGCGCATGGGCGACACGGCGGTGGCGCAGCTGGAAGCCGCGCTGGATGTGGTGGAGCGTCGCGACGACAACGCCGCACATCGCATCGTGGTCAACGACGAAGCGATCGATGCGCTGGAGCATGCGATCAGCCACGACGTGATGCGCCTGGCGTTGCGTGGTCCGATGGCGCGCGACCTGCGCGAGATCCTGGCCGGCCTGCGTATTCCTGCCGACATCGAACGCATCGGCGATTACGCGGCCAACGTGGCCAAGCGCTCGATCGCGCTCAACTCTGCACCGCCGCTGCCACAGACCGTGGGCCTGCGTGCGCTGGGCCAGATGGCCGCGCATGCCGTGCGCGAAGCCGTGCAGGCCTATCGCAACAAGGATGCCGATGCGGCGATTCGCGTACGCGATGAAGATGCACGCCTGGACGCGCAGTACACCGCGCTGTTTCGCGAATTGCTGACCTACATGATGGAGGATCCGCGCAACATCACTCCCTGCACGCATCTGCTGTTCATGGCCAAGAATCTGGAACGCATCGGCGACCACGCGACCAACATCGCCGAGAACGTGTGGTTCCTGGTGCATGGCGAACAGCCGCTGCCGCCGCGAGTGAAGCGCGACGACACTACCCGCGTCATTTGATTCAAGACGCGTGCCGGCAACAGCCATCGATACGCTGAAACCAGCCGAAACGCTTTATTTCATTACGTATTCAGCTAATCAAGCCTAGTGTGAAATTACACAGGCCGTTCCTGTGACGCAGGAGTACGCAGATGAAACGCATCATTGGATCTCTCATGGCTTTGTCGCTGCTGACCTCCGCTGCAGCGTTCGCTGCGCCTCAGCAACACGACGACCGCGATCATGATCGCGACCACACTGCGCAGCGTCACGATGATCGCGGCAACGACCGCCGCGACGACCATCGTGATGACAGGCACGACGACAAGCGCGACGATCGCCGCAGCACCCACAACGACGATCACCGCAACGACCGCCGCGGCCCGCCTTACCGGCGTGGCGAGCGCCTGGCGCCGGACCATCGTGGCAATCGCGTCGCCGATTACCACAAGCATCATCTGAACAAGCCACCGCGCGGGCACGAATGGCGCCAGGTGGACAACAACTACGTGCTGATTGCAGTGGCCACCGGCCTGATCGCAAGCGTGGTCGCCGGTCACTAAGCGAACCGTCAGATGCGTCGTCAAACTGGGCCCGATCCGCGGCAACGCGGGTCGGGCTTTTGTTTGCCGGAGCGCTGCGCGCGCAGGGCATGTGTGGCCGGCACCTGGCCACGATCGAGCACGGCGTGCGACCTGCTAGGCTATGCCGATGAACGAACCGGTCGACCTGCAGCCTGCCTCCTCCTTCTTGCCCATGTCGCGGCGCTTTCGCGGCTATCTGCCCGTGGTGGTGGATGTGGAAACCGGTGGATTCGACTGGAACAAACACGCGCTGCTGGAAATCGCCTGCGTGCCGATCGAAATGGATGCCGACGGTCGCTTCTTTCCGGGCGACACCGCCAGCGCACATCTGGTGCCGGCGCCGGGCCTGGAGATCGACCCGAAGTCGCTGGAAATCACCGGCATCGTGCTCGACCACCCGTTCCGCTTCGCCAAGCAGGAGAAAGACGCGCTGGATCATGTGTTCGCGCCAGTGCGTGCGGCGGTGAAGAAGTACGGCTGCCAGCGCGCGATCCTGGTCGGCCACAACGCGCATTTCGATCTAAACTTCCTTAACGCCGCAGTCGCGCGCGTGGGCCACAAACGCAATCCGTTTCATCCGTTCAGCGTGTTCGATACCGTGACCTTGGCCGGTGTGGCGTACGGGCAGACCGTGCTGGCGCGCGCAGCGCAAGCCGCAGGCCTGGATTGGAACGCGGCCGATGCGCATAGCGCGGTGTACGACACCGAGCAGACTGCGCGGTTGTTTTGCAAGATTGCCAATGCCTGGCCGGGGCCTGTTTGAGCTGGGATTGGGGATTGGGGATTCGCAAAAGCATGGGGTGCCTCTGCTTGAAAAATCTGCATTTGGCGGCGCCACTGCGTGCGGCCGTACCCTCATCCGCCCCTGCGGGGCACCTTCTCCCGTAGGAGAAGGGAAGCGCTAGTTAGCTCGCTTTTGCGAATCCCCAATCCCGAATCCCGGCCCTAACCCACGCAGATCCGATCGCGCCCTGCACTCTTGGCTTCGTACAAGGCGTGGTCAGCGCGTTGCATCAGTGATGAGCCGGTGTCGTCATCGCGCAGCTCGGCCACGCCGGCACTAAAGGTCACTTGCAGGCCGTCCACGCCGCCCCAGTCTTGACGCGCATGGAACAGCGCGCGGATACGCAGGCATAGCGCCTGCGCCTCTTCCAGCGAAGTGTCGGCGAGCAGCAGGGCGAATTCTTCGCCGCCGAGCCGGGCCGGCAGATCCGAGGCACGTGCGGCGGCAATCAGCAGCACACCCACTTCATGCAGCACCGCATCGCCACTGGCATGCGAGTAATGGTCGTTGATGCGCTTGAAGTGATCGATATCCAGAATCGCCAGTACCAGCGAGCGCCCACTGCGGCGTGCGCGACTGATGTCGCGCGCCAGCGCTTCGTCGAAGTGGCGACGATTGGGGAGCCCGGTCAGTGCGTCTTCGTGCGCCTGGCGCTCGAACACGTCGGACTTGATGCGTAGCCGCGTCAGTAGCTCGCTCTTTTCCTGGTTGGCCTGCAGCAGGCGCTGCGCCTGCAACTGCAGATCTTCGGTGCGTTTGCGCACCAGTTCGGCCAGGCGTGCGTTGTGGGTCTTGTAGCGATGCAGCAGCAACCGGTACAACAAGGCGAGCGCAAGCAGCGCAGCCAGCACTGCCGCAAAACGCACGTCGTGGCGTTGCCACCACAGCGGCAAGACCTCGAACGCCCACATCGCCTCGTGCGGACTCCACGCACCGCCAGGGTGCCGGGCCGCCACATGCAAACGATAGCGGCCGGGCGGCAAGCCGATGAATTCCACGCTGCGCTGCCGGCCACGTTCGGTCCAGTCGTTGTCCAGGCCTTCCAGGCGGGTGCGGTACTCGATCCGCTCCGGCAACAGAAAGCTCATGCCGACGTAGGACACGTTCAAGCGATGCCCGCCGGGCAGCTTTGCCTGCTGCCGCCAGGCCAGCGGGCGGCCATCCTGCTGCACGCTCTCGATCAATGCAGGCGGCGCGCGGCGCTCGCGAAAGCGCTGCAACCGCGATGGATCGACCGTGCTGATGCCGCCTGCAGTGACCACCCACACCGAACCGTCGGCGCGCGCGATCATGCTCGGGCTGGAGCTGCCATTGGCCTGCGCGTTGCCCATGCCATCGATCTCGCCATAACGTTCGATGGTGAGCCGGCCGCGTCCATCGGCGACCGCGTCGAGCGTGCCGAGTTCGGTGCGCAGGACGCCGCGATTGCTGCTGATCCACGCGTTGCCGAGGCGGTCGTTGACCAGTTGGAACACCGTATCCACCGGCATGCCCTGCTCCAGGCCCACGCGTGCCAGCGCGCCCTGGCGCACGCGATACAGGCCGCGGTCGGTCGAGATCCAGACAGCGTTGCCGATGCTCTGAAAACCGAACACGCTGCGGGCGCCGCCAAGTCGCTCCAATCCCAACTGCTGCAGCTTGCCGTCGCGCAGCACCGCAGCGCCATCGACCGACCCGATCCACAGCGCACCATCGATGCGCGCCAGCGCGGTCACCACGCCATCGGGCAGGCCGTCGATCGTCAACGCCACTCGCGTGCCGTCCACCAACTTGACCACGCCGCGCTGCGTGGCCAGCCACACCACTGCGTGGTCGGCGGCGGCGTCGTCGATCACGATGGCGCGGATATGCCCGCTGGGAATGCCCTCGGCCTCGCCGTAGTGCCGCAGCACGCGTCCGTCGCGCAGGACGAAGACGCCATCGGCATAGGTGCCCACCCACAGGTCGCCCTGCCGATCCAGCGCCAGGCTCAGCACCGAGAGCTTGCGTCCGGAGGGAGTGGCAACCGGCACCGGCACGATGCTCCCGTCCGGCAGCATGCGATCCAGGCCTGCGGTGCTCGCAATCCACAGACTGCCGTCGCGGTCTTCCAGCACCGCGCGGGCATAGTCGCCACTCAGGCCATCGCGCTGGGTGTAGCTGCTGAACAAGGTTTCGCGCAGCCGGAACAGGCCGCCATTGGCGCCGACCCAGATGCTGCCTTCGGCATCCTCGCGCAGGCTGACGATGCGCCCTGTCGGCAGGCTACGGCCGGCTGGCAAATGCTCCACCCCATGACTGCCAATCCGCAGCAACCCCTGGTTTTCGCTGCCCAGCCACAGGTCGCCATGGCGATCCTGCAGCATCGCAGTGAAGTGTCCCTGCCCCGGTATGCGATGCGTCAGCTCGGCGCGTTCGCCCCGCAGGCGATACAACTGCTCGCCCGCGACGACCCAGATGGTGCCGTCCGGTGCGCGATACGGCCATGCCAGACCGGGCGGCAGGCCGAACGCCGCAGGCGCGCGATGCATGTGTCCATCCAGTTCGCGGTAGATCAGCCCGTCGAGCGTGCCGATCAGCAACCGCCCCTGGTCGTCAAACAGCATGCGCGGAAAGCTGCTCTGCAGCGGCACGCCATCGCGCGGCGGGAAATACGCGAAGCGCCCATCCGGCCACAGGCAACCAAGCCCGTGCCCTTCGAACAATAACCACATGCGGCCTTGCGCATCCATGGTCATTGCGTGGATCAGCGCTTGCGGCCATTGCCCTCGTCGCTCCCAGCGCCGCCATTGCCCATCGGCGCTGTGTCGCACCAGATTGCCGCGTGCATCGCTCAGCCACAGTGCGCCGTCGCGATCGACATACAACGCACCGACGCCGTTATCGGGCAAGCCGGGGCGCGTGCTGCGATCGATGACGCTGAATTCCAGCCCGTTGTAGCGCACCAGGCCTTCCCAGGTGGCGAACCACAGGTAGCCGTCGTGGGTCTGGGCGATATCGCGCAGCGAGTTGTGCGGCAATCCGTTGCGCGAACTCCAGCTGTCGATCGCGTAGTCGCGCAATTGCGCCGTTGCAGCGGGTGCGGCAGCCGCGGCGAACGCGCACAACGTCAACAGCAACCAGGCACCGGCACTAAGCCAGCGCTGCCACTGTCTATCTCCTCGTGCCGGCGCCCTGACGGCGCACGTGCTCTGGCCTGTACGACAGGCGCCCACCCCATGATTCATCGGACACAACACGCCGTTTGCTGACGATATGGTAGGCAATAACGCATGCGCGCGTCGGTAATCGATAGGCGTGTTGTCGAAAGTGCTGATGCACAAGCGTTGCGTCTTCGCTCGGCGACACATCGCAATCGACATCTGCGCAATCGTGCGCGCAACTGCACGATTGTTGCGAGTACATGCGACGCGTGCGTGTTGAACGAGACGGCTTGGGTCTGGCGATCAATCCGCGCGCATATCTCTAGGCGCGAATGCGATTACGCGCCCAGGCGCTGGCGCACGGCTTCGAACAAGGTCACACCAGCCGCCACCGACACGTTGAGGCTTTCGATATCGCCCGGCATCGGAATCTTGACCAGGCCATCGCAATGCTCGCGCGTAAGCCGGCGCAGGCCATCGGCCTCGCCACCGAGCACCAGCCCGACATTGCCGCGCAGGTCCACGCTGTAGAGCGACGCCTCGGCTTCGCCGGCCAGACCGTACAGCCACACGCCCTGCTTCTGCAGATCACGTAGGCACCGCGCCAGATTGGTCACCGCCACCACCGGAATCCGGTCGGCCGCACCGGCCGAGGTCTTGCGCACGGTGGCATTGACGGTGGCCGATTTATCCTTGGGAATCACCACCGCAGTGACGCTGGCGGCGGCAGCGCTGCGCAGGCAGGCGCCGAGATTGTGCGGGTCCTGCACGCCATCCAGGATCAGCAACAGCGCACGTCCTTCGGCGGCCGTCACCAGGGCTTCGAGCTCGTTTTCTGCCCACAGCCGCGCCGCTGCGTACCGCGCGACCACGCCCTGGTGGCGGACCTGCCCACCGACGCCATCGAGCGCCTGCGTGTTGACGCGACGCACCTCGATGCCCTTGCGGCGCGCCTGCTCTTCGATCTCGGTCAGGCGCGGGTTTTTGCTACCGGCCTCGATCAACACCTCGCGCACGTTGTCGGCGTCATTCTCGACCGACGAGGCAACGGCGTTGACGCCGACGATCCACTGATTCTGTTTGCTCATTGCGCGGGCATACGAAGAGATAAAGGGGAATGGTAGGGCCTGCGGCCTGCCACGTCACGGCCGGGGCGCGGATGGCGGTGCCGACGAGGAGCTCGCGGTGGAGCGGATCGCGATGAGCCAAGATCACGCTCGCACCGTGGTGGTGCTGCCGACACCTACGCTCGCTGGCCGTCGCGAACCGGTGCGAGGTGCGCTCATGCCAGCGGGCGCGAACTCACACCGGCCACTGCTCGGTATCGTGATCCGGATGCTGCCTTGACACGAGGTCGGCCAGAAACGCCAATGCAGCCACATCGTCCTCGGTGGTACGCGCCGGCAGATCACCCAATGCATCGACGAAGGGCAGCTTGCGCTCCACACCGTACTGGATCAGCGGTGGCAACCGTTCGGGCGTATCGAACGCACCGGCGGCGATGGCGATGCCATCCGGCGCCTCATAGGTCAGCGGCGTGCCGCATTCGGCACAGAATCCACGCGACACCAGCGAGGAAGAAGCGAAGCGTTTCGGCTCGCCACGTGTCCAGCTGAACTCGCTGCCGCGCACGGAAACCAACGGCGCGTAGTAGGCACCGAAGGCTTTCTGACACATGCGGCAATGGCAGATCGAAGCGTCCGACAACCTGCCGCGCACGCGGAAACGCACAGCGCCGCATTGGCAGCCACCGCTGTACTCGAGTGCTGCGTCCATCGTTGCCTCAGCCCTGTTGAACACGGATGACCGGAGATCGTTGCGAGCTTGTGACTCGCAAGGACCTGTAGCGTCATATCTTGCGATCCGCACGCATCGCGAGCCGCCGCCAGGCAGCAACTCGCGATGGTGTCGTCGCGCTTAGTATTGCTTTTTCTTGCGCTTGGCCGGCTTCTCGCGCTGCGGCAACGGCGCTTCGGGCGCTGCGCCATCTTCGGCCAGACGGAAGTCGATCTTGCGCTCTTCCATGCTCGCCTTGAGCACCAGCACACGCACCGGGTCGCCCAGGCGGAAGGCGCGACCGCGGCGTTCGCCACTGAGCGTCTTGCGGATCGGGTCGAACTGGTAATAGTCCTGCGGCAACTGGGTGACATGCACCAGACCGTTGACCTTGGATTCGTTCAATTCCACAAACAGGCCGAAGCCGGTCACACCGCTGATCACGCCATCGAACTGGCCGCCGACATGCTTTTCCATCCACGCGGCGCGATAACGCTCGTCGACCTCGCGCTCGGCTTCGTCGGCACGCCGTCCGCGCTCGGAGCACTGCAGCGACAATGCCGACATCTGGCGTGGGGTATAGATATATTTTTCCGGGCTGGCGCCGGTCAAGGCATGCTTGATTGCGCGGTGCACCAGCAGATCCGGGTAACGCCGGATCGGCGAGGTGAAGTGCGCATACGCCTCCAATGCCAGACCGAAGTGACCGTTGTTGTCGGGCGAGTACACCGCCAGGCTCTGGCTGCGCAGCAGCACCGATTCCAGCAACGCGGCGTCGGGGCGCGCGCGCACCTTCTTCAGCAGCTTGGTGTAATCGCCGGGGCGCACCTTGCTCCAGGCCGGCAGGCTCAGCTGGAATTCCTTGAGGAACTCCAGCAGGTCTTCGAACTTGCTCTCCGGCGGCCGCTCATGCACGCGGTACGGCGCCGGCACATGCATGCTCAGCAGATAGCGTGCGGCCTCGACGTTAGCCGCGATCATGCATTCTTCGATCAGCTTGTGCGCATCGTTGCGCACCAGCATGCCGGCCTGAGTGACTTCACCGGTGTTGTCGAGCACGAAGCGCACTTCGGAGGTCTCGAACTCGATCGCGCCGCGATGCGTGCGCGCCTTCGACAGCACGTTGTACAGCTGATGCAGACGCTGCACCTGCGGCAGCAACGGGCCGATAAAGGCCTTGGTGTCGGCATCGTCTTCGCCGACCGCCTTCCACACCTGGTTGTAGGTCAGGCGCGCATGCGAGTTCATCACCGCTTCGTAGAAGCGCGAGCCGGTGACTTCGCCATCGCGGCCCACCTGCATGTCGCAGACGAAGCACATGCGGTCGACCTTGGGCATCAGCGAGCAGATGCCGTTGGACAGCGTCTCCGGCAGCATCGGCACCACGAACCCCGGGAAATACACCGAGGTGGCGCGCTTCTGCGCTTCGTCGTCCAGCGGCGTGCCCGGACGCACATAGTTGGAGACGTCGGCGATTGCCACCACCAGACGGAAGCCGTCGGCGTTGGGTTCGCAATACACCGCGTCGTCGAAATCCTTGGCGTCTTCGCCATCGATGGTGACCAGCGGCATCTGCCGCAGGTCCACACGCCCGCCGATCATCTGCGGCTCGACCACCAGCGGCACCGCGGCGGCCTCGTCCAGCACTTCCTGCGAGAACTCGTGCGGCAGCTCGTGGCCGTGGATGGCCATTTCCACCACCAGCGACGGGGTCAGCTTGTCGCCGAGCACCGCGATGATCTTGCCGATCGCGGGACGACGCGCATCCGGCGGCGCGATCAGCTCGCACACCACCAACTGCCCTTCGCGCGCTTCACCGATGCCGTCCGGTGCGATCTGCACATTGCGTTGCACGCGCTTGTCGTCGGGGTCGACGTAGGCCACGCCGTGCTCGTAGAAGAAACGCCCGAGCATGCGCGACATGCGGCGTTCGAGCACGCGTGCAATCGCGCCTTCGCGACGGCCGCGGCGGTCGATGCCGGTGACGTTGGCCAGCGCACGATCGCCGTGCATGACCTTGCGCATTTCGTACGGCGGCAGGAACAGGTCGTCGCCGCCTTCGTCCGGCTTAAGGAAGCCGAAGCCTTCCGGATTAGCGATCACCACGCCGGCGATCAGGCTGGTCTGCTGCACCGGCGCGTAGCCGCCACGGCGGTTCTGCACCAGCTGCGCTTCGCGCACCATCGCGGAAAGGCGCTTGCCCAACGCGTCGATGCGGTCGCTCAGATGCAACTGCTCGGCGATTTCTTCGGCGGTCTGCGGGCCGTCGCAGGCTTCGAGCAGCTGCAGGATGGCCTCGCGGCTGGCGATCGGCTCGGCGTAGCGCAGTGCTTCGCGATCGGCGTGCGGATCCTTGAACTCAGCGGCGGCAGCGGGAGAAGCAGTGACAGCTGCAGGCTGGACGGACTGCAGGCGTTCCGGCGGCGGCGCAGGCGGGCCGCTCTTGCGCGGATGCGGTGCGCGCGGAGCCGGCGGCTCAGGCAGCGGCGGCGCTACTTGCAGCTCTGGCGAGGCTTGCGCGGCTTTATCGGCAGCGCGCTTGTTTGCGGACTTGGTCGAGGCGCCAGCGGCGGCGCGAACCAGGAAGTCAGGCATCCACCCCGGCAACTTCTGTTTTTCGGCGGTGGTGGGCTCGCCAGTGTTGGCGGAATTGCGGCGACTCGGCCGATCGGAATCTGGGGTGTTTTTCTTGGTCATTGCCATCATATTACCCCGTGCAGCCTCGATGTGGGCTGAAAGCCGGCCCGTCCAGGCGTAGATCGCCGTGTTCACCCGTTGACAAGGCCGCCAGGAGCCTGCAAAATTCGCGGCTCACCTTGCCCAGGTGGCGGAATTGGTAGACGCACTAGCTTCAGGTGCTAGCGGGGGCAACTTCGTGGAGGTTCGAGTCCTCTTCTGGGCACCAGTTTAAAAAGACCTCCGAGCGATCGGGGGTCTTCTGGTTTCTGGGGTCTGAAAAATGCTTGAGTGCTGCTACACGGCTTGACCGACAGCAGCCTCATTCGAAGCTGCTGCTGACATTATCGTTACGGCAAGGCCGTAACGCCCGCCTCGCGCAAGGCCTTCGCCCAGATCGCATAACCGGCCTCACTGGGGTGCGTGCCGTCGGGCATCAGCGCCTCGGGCAAGGTCCCGTCGGGTTGTAACAGTTGCTTGCCGATATCGACCAGACGCACTGACGGATCCTTGGCATAGCGCGCGGCCAGCAAGCGGTTGGTCTCGGCGATCGGTGCGCGTTGCGCGTCACCCGCCTGGCGGCCGCGCGGCATGATCGCCATCAGGATCAGCTTGCTGTTGGGCAAGCGGCGATGCACTTCGTTCACCACCGCCTCCACGCCCAGGGCAGCCTCGGCCGGCGTGCTCGCGCGCGACTGCGCCGTGCCGGTGAGGTTGTTGGTGCCGATGTGCAACACCACCCAGTGCGGATCCAGGCCGTCGAGCTCGCCCTGGCGGATCCGCCACAACACGTTCTGGGTGCGATCCCAGCCGAAGCCCAGATTCAGCACCGGCCGCGTGCCGTACAACCACTGCCACGATTGCGCGCCACTGACGCGCGTGGCCTGCGGTGGGCCAGCCCAGAAATGCGTGATCGAGTCGCCGATCATCACCACGTCCGGCTTCAATGTGCGCGCTGCGGCAAGCGCTGCATGGTGGCGGGCATACCAGTCGTACGAGTCCTGTTCCAGCCAGTCGACCGGAATCAGCGAGGTCGCAAACTCGCGGCCGAGTTCGGCGACCGGCTTGACCGGCGACTCGCCCAGCAATCGGGCCAGGGTCGGTTCGATCGCTTCGGCAAGCATGCGCTGGCCATGGGTGTCCGGATGCAAGGCGTCGGCTGGCGGCCGGAAGCGCGTGTCGTAGAACAACTCGGTGCGTAGCTTGCCGTCGCGCAGAAAGATCGACCCCACATCCAGATAAGTGACACGCGGATTGTCGCCATAACGCACTGCAAGGCTTTGATTGATCTGCGCATCGCGGCGCGATTTTTCGCTGGAAATGTCGCTGGGCAGCACGCCCACCAACAGGAGGTGCGTGCGCGGCAGTTTCTGTTCGATCGCCGCGACCACCGCATCGATGCCCAGCTGGGTCTGCTCGGCGGTCTGGCCGAGATGGCCGGTGTTGTTGGTGCCTATCAGCACCAGCGCAACCTTGGGTTGCAGACCGTCGACCTCGCCATTGGCCAGCCGCCACAACACGTTTTCGGTGCCGTCGCCGCTGAAGCCCAGATTGAGCGCGCCGCGGCTGCCGTAAAAGGTCTGCCAGGTCGGCTGAAATTCTTCGTCCGGCGCCTTCGATTTTTCGTAGTTCTGGGTGATCGAATCGCCGATCAACAGCAGCGGCGTGTCGGCGTGCTGTTTGACCTGCTCCAGCACCTGCGCGTGTCGTTGCGCCCACCAGGCCTCCTGCAAGCGGTCGGTGGGTACGATCGAGGGCGGTGGCGTTTGTGCACTTGCCACGCCGCAGACCAGCAACAGCCCCCAGCACACCAGCACGGGCGCAATGGCAGACAGTGAAAGGCGAGGAAACACAGCGTGCAAAGAGCGGAGCATGCGCGCACCAGAGGCGGGAGAAGCAGCGATTGTGATCCGCGCGCGCCGCACCCGACAAGCGCGGACGCAGCCACTCGCGATGTAGCGGGGTGAGTCGCGCTGTGACGTGCTTGCCGTCTGCCGGCACCAGGCCACTGACACGGCACACCTGTGATGCCAGGCCGCTCACGCTTGCGTAGGAGCGCGCTTGCGCGCGATGAAGCCTTATCGATAGTGCTTCATCGCGCGCAAGCGCGCTCCTACCCGGCGATGCGAAGCAATCGCCTACACCAACACGTTGCCGGATCGACCACTACACACCTTGGGTCGGTGGCGTTGCCGCATCCAGCGGCAGCGCCGGAGTGTGGCCGGCTTCAGCGCAGGCCGGTCTCGGCGCGCGCAATCACCAGGCGCTGGATTTCCGAGGTGCCTTCGTAGATCTCGGTGATCTTGGCATCGCGGAAGTAGCGCTCCAGCGGCATTTCCTTCGAGTAGCCCATACCGCCATGGATCTGCACCGCCTGATGGGTGATCCACATTGCCGCTTCCGAGGCGGTGAGCTTGGCCACCGCCGCTTCGGTGCCAAACTTCTGGCCCTGCCCCTTCAACCAGGCCGCGCGCAGCGTCAGCAGCAGCGCTGCATCCAGCTTGCACTTCATGTCGGCGATCTTGGCCTGGGTCATCTGGAAGGTGCCGATGGCCGCGCCGAACGCCTTGCGCTCTTTCACGTAAGCCAGCGTGGCCTCGTACGCCGCACGCGCGATGCCCACCGCCTGCGAGGCGATGCCGATGCGCCCGGCGTCGAGCACGCTCATCGCGGTCTTGAAGCCCTCGCCCTCCACGCCCAGTACTTCATCGGGCTGCGCGATGTAATCGGCAAACTCGATCTCGCACGTGGCCGAAGCACGGATGCCGAGCTTGGGTTCGGTCTTGCCGCGATGGAAGCCGGCCCGATCGGCGTCGACCATGAAGGCGGTGATACCGCGCGAGCCCCTGTCCGGCTCGGTCACCGCAAACAGCACGATGTACTTGGCGACCGGGCCGGAGGTGATCCAGCTCTTCTTGCCGTTGATCACGAAGCTGCCATCGGCTTGTTTTACCGCGCGGCAACGCATCGCAGAGGCATCCGAACCGGACTGCGGCTCGGTCAGCGCGAACGCACCGATCTGCGCACCTTCGGCAATCGCACGCACGTACAGCTGCTTCTGCGCCTCGCTGCCGTTCTTCAAAATACCGGTGCAGAACAGCGAATTGTTGACCGACACGATGGTGGAGTGCGCGCCGTCGGCGGCAGCAATTTCGATCATCGCCAGCGCGTAGCTGATCGGGTCCATGCCGGCACCACCGTACTCGGCCGGTACTTCGATGCCCATCAGGCCGTTTTCGCCGAGCAGGCGGATGTTGTCCAGCGGGAACTCGCCACTGCGGTCGAACTGTTCGGCGCTGGGGGCGATCTTTTCCTGGGCGATGCGGCGCGCCACATCCTGGATCATCAATTGTTCTTCGGTAAAGCTGAAATCCACGTCGCATCCCTCCAGGCCTAGGCTGAGCACCCATTGTAGCCACAACCATTCGCATGCGTATGTAGTTGACCCCACACCCTGCCGGGCCGAAAATATCTCCATATCGCGATATAGAGATATTCATGGATCTGGAAGACTGGTCGGCGCGCCTGAAGGTGTTTGCCGACGCCACCCGAGTGCGCCTGCTGACCTTGCTTGAGCAGGAAGAACTCACCGTGGCCGAGCTGTCGGCCATCACCCGTCTGGCCCAGCCGCGCGTGTCCACCCACCTGGCCAAGCTCAAGGAAGCCGGGCTAGTACGCGACCGCCGCGCCGGCGTGTCGGCCTATTACCGCTTCGACGAGGTGTCGCTGGACCCGGCGCAGCGCGCCTTGTGGCTGGCGCTGAGCACCGGCAGCGACGACCCACTGTTGCGCCAGGACGCTGAGCGCGTGGCCGCCGTGCTGGCCAACCGCGCCGCCGACCAGAACTGGGCCGATTCGGTGGCTGGCGATATGGAGCGGCATTACTCCCCGGGGCGCACATGGGAAGCGCTGGCGCGCACCGCCCTGCCCTTGTTGGAAACCGGCGACGTGCTCGACATCGCCTCCGGCGACGGCGTGCTGGCCGAGTTGGTGGCCCCGCACGCCACCCGCTACATCTGCATCGACACCAGCGCGCGCGTAGTCGCCGCCGCCAGCGAACGCCTGCGCAAGCTGCGCAATGTGGAAGTGCGCGAAGGCGACATGCATGCGCTGCCGTTCCCGGATGCCAGCTTCGACCTGGTGGTGATGATGCATGCGCTCACCTACGCGGCCAAGCCGGCGCAGGCGGTGGCCGAATCCGCGCGCGTGCTGCGCCCCGGTGGCCGCTTGCTGTTGTGCAGCCTGGCCAAGCACGAACATCGCGCCGCGGTGCATGCCTATGGCCACGTCAATCTCGGATTTGCGTCCAAAGAATTGCGCAAGTTCGCCGAGAAAGCCGGGCTGGACGTGTCCAGCCTGGAGACGGTGACGCGCGAGAAGCGCCCCCCGCATTTCGAAGTGATTTCGTTGATTGCGATGAAGCCGGGAGTGGTGAGCCGGGATTCGGGATTGGATGAAAGCAAAAGCATTGACTCGCGGAGAACTGGATCATGACGCCTACGCCAATCCCTAATCCCCAATCCCCACTCTCGTTCTCACTGCCCTGGCTGCATCCCGAGCGCGCCGAAAAACTCAGCGCTGCGTTGCGCGAGCGCATCCTCATCATCGACGGCGCAATGGGCACCATGATCCAGCGCCACGACCTGCAGGAACAGGACTATCGCGGCACGCGCTTTGCCGACGGGTACGACAGCACGCAGGTACACGTGCATGGCCCGGGCTGCGATCACGCGCACGCGCCGCAAGGCCACGACCTGAAAGGCAACAACGACCTGTTGCTGCTGTCCAGCCCCGAGATCATCGCCAGTATCCATCGCGCCTATCTGGATGCCGGTGCTGATCTGCTGGAAACCAATACCTTCAACGCAACTTCGGTGAGCCAGGCGGACTATCACCTGGAGCACCTGGTGTACGAATTGAACAAGGCTGGCGCGCAGGTCGCGCGCACGTGCTGCGACGAGGTCGAAGCGCTCACTCCGCACAAGCCGCGCTTCGTGATCGGCGTGCTCGGCCCCACCAGCCGCACCGCATCGATCAGCCCGGACGTCAATGACCCCGGGTATCGCAACACCAGTTTCGATGCGCTACGCGAAACCTATCGCGAAGCCATCGACGGCCTGATCGACGGCGGCGCCGACACGCTGATGGTGGAAACCATCTTCGACACGCTCAACGCCAAGGCCGCGCTGTATGCGATCGAAGAAGTGTTCGAAGCACGCGGCGGGCGCTTGCCGGTGATGATCTCCGGCACCATCACCGACGCCTCAGGTCGCACCTTGTCTGGCCAAACGGCAGAGGCGTTCTATGCCTCGGTCGCGCACGGGCGGCCGCTGTCGGTGGGCTTGAACTGTGCGCTTGGCGCCAAGGATCTGCGCCCGCATGTGGAAACGCTGTCGCAGATCGCCGATGCCTACGTCAGCGCGCATCCCAATGCCGGCCTGCCGAATGCCTTCGGCGAGTACGACGAAAGCCCGGAAGAAATGGCCGCAACCCTGCGCGAATTTGCGCAAGCCGGCCTGCTCAATCTGGTCGGCGGTTGCTGCGGCACCTCGCCAGATCACATCCGCGCGATTGCCGAAGCGGTGGCCGATCTGCCGCCACGGCAGCTGCCGGGTGCGCAGGAGCTGGCGGCGTGATGCAGCACGTGGGCCCTCATCCGGCGCTGAGTTCCACCTTCTCCCGCTCGCGGAAGAAGAACGGCACATTGCTCGGCACGTGGACGAAAGGTCCCTTCTCCCGCGAGCGGGAGAAGGTGTCCAAAGGGCGGATAAGGGCCATCGCGATCCGCGCCCTGCCGACCACCAATCATCATCGCCTCGCCTGGACATTCGCTACGTCCGACGCCCACCAGAGCATCGCATGAGCACTCCCCGCTACACCCGCCTGTCCGGCCTGGAGCCGTTGGTCATTACGCCGGACCTGCTGTTCGTCAACGTCGGCGAGCGCACCAATGTCACCGGCAGCGCGCAGTTCCGCAAGCTGATCAAGGAAGAGCGTTACGAAGAGGCGGTAGAGGTCGCACGCCAGCAGGTTGCCAGCGGTGCGCAGATCCTAGACGTCAATATGGACGAGGGCCTGATCGATTCCGAAAAAGCGATGACGCGCTTTCTCAACCTGATCATGTCCGAGCCGGATATCGCACGCATTCCGGTGATGGTGGATTCGTCCAAGTGGAGCGTGATCGAAGCCGGTTTGAAGTGCCTGCAGGGCAAGAGCGTGGTCAACTCGATCTCGCTCAAGGAAGGCGAAGCGCAATTCATCGAACAGGCGCGCAAGGTCCTGCGCTATGGCGCAGCCGCAGTGGTGATGGCTTTCGATGAAGTGGGCCAGGCCGACACCTGTGCACGCAAGGTCGAGATCTGCACGCGCGCCTACAAAGTGCTGACCGAGCAGGTAGGTTTTCCGCCGGAAGACATCATTTTCGACCCGAATATCTTTGCCGTCGCCACCGGTATCGAGGAGCACGACAACTACGCGGTGGACTTCATCGAAGCCACCCGGCAGATCAAGCGCACGCTGCCGCACTGCCATATTTCCGGCGGCGTTTCCAATGTGTCGTTCTCGTTCCGCGGCAACGAAATGGTGCGCCAGGCGATCCATTCGGTGTTCCTGTTCCATGCGATCAAGGCCGGCATGGACATGGGCATCGTCAATGCCGGCGGCATGCCGATCTACGACGAACTGGACCCTGAACTGCGCGAGCGTGTGGAGGATGTGATCCTCAACCGCCGCAAGGACGGCACCGAACGCTTGCTGGAAATTGCAGAGCGCTATAAAGGCAGCAAAGGTGCGGCGAAAGTCGAAGACCTCGCCTGGCGCGAGAAGCCGGTGCGCGCACGCCTGGCGCATGCGCTGGTGCATGGCATCGATGCGTTCGTGGAAACCGACACCGAAGAAGCGCGGCAGCAATCCACGCGCCCGCTGGATGTGATCGAAGGTCCGCTGATGGACGGCATGAACGTGGTCGGCGACCTGTTCGGCGCGGGCAAGATGTTCCTGCCCCAGGTGGTCAAATCCGCACGTGTGATGAAGAAAGCGGTGGCGTATCTGTTGCCGTATATCGAAGCGGAAAAACTGCGCACCGGCGATATCGGCAAGTCCAACGGCAAGATCATCATGGCCACCGTCAAGGGCGACGTGCACGACATCGGCAAGAACATCGTCGGGGTGGTGTTGGCGTGCAACAACTTCGACGTGGTGGATCTGGGCGTGATGGTCTCCGCGCAGGTGATCCTGGACCGGGCGCGTGCGGAGAATGCCGATCTGATCGGGCTATCCGGCTTGATCACGCCGTCGCTGGAAGAGATGTCGCATGTTGCGCGCGAGATGCAGCGACAGGGATTCGAGATTCCGTTGTTGATCGGTGGCGCCACCACCTCGCGCGCGCATACTGCACTGAAGATCGACCCGCATTACAAAGCGCCCACCGTGTGGGTGAAGGACGCCTCGCGCGCCGTGGGCGTTGCGCAGTCGCTGATCTCGCGCGATCTGCGTCAGGCCTTCGTGGCCGCCAACGATGCCGACTACGCGGAGATCCGCACCCGCCACAGAAATCGTGGCGATGCAAAACGACTGGTCTCGCTGGAAAAGGCACGCGCGCAGCGTTTCGATGGCGATTGGGACAACTACGTGCCGCCTACCCCGCGTCAGCCGGGCGTGCATGTGTTCGACGACTATCCACTGCAGGAATTGATCGAGCTGATCGACTGGACCCCGTTCTTCCAGGCCTGGGAACTGGCCGGCAAGTTCCCGGCGATTCTCAGCGATGAAGTCGTCGGTCCGCAGGCCAACGAGTTGTATCGCGATGCACGCAGGATGCTGCGCACGATCGTCGCCGAGAAGTGGCTGACCGCGAAGGCCGTGTTCGGGCTGTGGCCGGCCAATAGTGTGGGCGATGATGTGGAAGTGGTCCTGACGGACCACCGGGATTCGGCGATCGGGATTGAGGATTCGCAGCAGCCTAGCCAATCCCACATCCCCGATTCCCAATCCCGGCAGCTCTTGCACTTTCTACGCCAGCAGGTCGACAAACCCGCCGACCGCCCCGACTTCTGTCTGGCCGATTTCATCGCGCCCAAGAGCAGCGGCAAGCAGGACTGGATCGGTGCGTTCGCGGTCACTGCCGGTATTGGTATCGATCGGCATGTGGCGCGTTTCGAAGCGGCGCACGACGACTATAACGCGATCCTGCTCAAGGCCTTGGCCGACCGTCTGGCCGAAGCACTCGCCGAGCGTTTGCATCAGCGTGTGCGCACCGAGTTCTGGGGGTACATCGAAGACGAGGGCTTGGACAACGAGGCACTGATCGCCGAGCGCTATCGCGGCATCCGTCCTGCACCCGGCTACCCTGCATGCCCGGAACACAGTGAAAAACGCACCTTGTTCGATCTGCTCGACGCCGAGCGCAACACCACGATGACGCTGACCGAAAGTTTCGCAATGCTGCCTACTGCGGCGGTTTCGGGTTATTACTTCAGCCACCCGAAAAGCCAGTACTTCGTGGTAGGGCGAGTGGGCAAGGAACAGGTTGCCGATTACGCCAAACGCAAAGGCATCACACTGGCGCTGGCCGAACGCTGGTTGGCATCGAATCTGGATTACGACCCGGAGTGAGGGCGGCTGATCTGCGGCTTGGCTGCAGGGTCCTTGCCGGCCCACCGTCGCGGGACACGCCGCAAGTACGTCCGTGTAGGCTCTTACGCGGCATCCATGCCGCGTAAGGTCCCGCGACGGTGGGCGGGCAAGGGCCAGTCAAGATGGTCGGTGTGCATGGTTTTCAATAAAACAGCCGGCAAACTTTCTGGTGCGGTGTCCTCGCCGCTTGCGGGACCGTGTGGCGGCATGGATGCCGCCACCGAGCCTACACGGATGTACTTGCGGCGTGTCCCGCAAGCGGTGAGGGCACCGCGCCCTCGACCGACCAGGCTTCTAACCTCAGCTTCTGACTGCAGCTAAACGAAGACTCCGAGTCGATATCTCGGCGTCTTGAAGTGATTGTACGGTCGGCACACCTCACCGACCGTGTCGCATCACGCAGCCGGCCGCAACACGTTCAAGACTTCGTAGCACGCACCCATGGTGTGGTAATCGGTCTTGCCGGCCGGGCTCTTCTCGTCGCTGTACTTGCGATTGTCCGCATCCAGAATGCGATACCAGGCGCCATAGCGATGGTCGATCATGTGCTTCCAGGAATAGTCCCAGAGCTTGTCGTACCACTGCCAATAACGCGCTTCGCCGCTGCGCTGCGCCAGCAACGCCGCGGCCGCCAGCGACTCGGCCTGCACCCAAAAATACTTGTCGTCGTCGCAGACCTTGCCATCGGGGTCGAAGCCGTAATACAGCCCGCCACGCTGCGCATCCCATGAGCGCTCTACGGCCACATCGAACAGATGTTGTGCGGTCGGCAACAACCAATCGGTTGGCGCGTAGCGATCCAGCAGCATCAGCAGCTTGGCCCACTCGGTCTGATGACCCGGCTGGAAGCCCCAGGGGCGGAACAGGTGCTTGGGATTGTCGCGGTTGTAGTCCCAGTCGATGTTCCACTGCAGATCGTAATGTTCCCAGACCAGGCCGTCGGCCTTGGCTGCCTGGCGCCGGGTCATGGTGTCGGCCAGCGACAGTGCGCGGTCCAGATAGCGTTGCTCGCCACTGGCTTCGTACGCGGCAATCATCGCCTCGCACATATGCATGTTGGCGTTTTGGCCGCGGTAGCTGGTGAAGTTGAATTGCGCATCGGCTTCGTCGCGATACAACCCGAATTCCGGCTCCCAGAAATGTTTTTCCAGCAGCTGCCAGGTTTCGTCCATCCACGCGCGCGCCTCTTCGATGCCGGCCTTCAGGCCGCACGAATACGCCAGCAGCACGAACGCCACGCCGTAGCAGTGATTCATGTCGTCTTCGACCACGCCATCGCGCAAGGTCCACGCATAGCCGCCGGTGGCCGCATTGCGGTGCACGTTGCGCAGATAATCCAGGCCGTGACGTACCGCTTCCAGATACTGCGCATCGCCGAATTCGCGATAGGCCATCGCGTAGTTGAAGACAAAGCGCGTACTGCTGACCAGATGCCGATGCCCAGCGTCGTAGATCGCACCATCGTCGCGGAAATACTGGAAAAACCCGCCCGCCGGATCGATCGCGCGCGGATGGTAGAACGCCATGGTGTCGGCGATATGCTGACGCAGCACATCGGCCGAGCGGAAATCGGGTGCGGGGGTCGCAGGCAAACGGCTCATGATTGTTCCTGGATCAAAGAATGGACTTCATCGACGCTCGGCATCGCGGCGAACGCGCCTTTGCGCGTTACCGCCAGCGCACCGACCGCCGCGGCAAAACGGATCACCTCGGTGATCGCAGCCGCATCGCCACACAGCTGCTCCAGCGTGGACGCGCGTGCCGCCAGCTGAAACAACAAACCACCGACGAATGCATCGCCAGCTGCGGTGCTGTCGCGCACCTGCACACGGAACGCCGGCACTTGGCCGGAATCGGTGCGCGTCTGCCAATGCACCGGCCCGCCACCATCGGTGACCAGCAACCAGCTGGCCTGGCCCTGCCACAGCTTCTGTGTAACCGTGCTGGCATCGCCATCGAGCGTGCCGGCCAGGTAATCGAGTTCTTCGCGCGAGAGCTTGACCACATCGGCCAGCGCCAACGCCTCCCACAGCAGCGCTGCCGGATCTACATCCTGCGGCCACAACATCGGGCGCAGATTGAGATCCAGGCTGACGATGGCACCATCGGCGCGCGCGGCGCGCATGCCATCGAGCGTGCACTGCGCAATCGCAGGCTCGGTCATGCTGTTGGAGCACACATGCAGCACGGCGGCCTGCTTGAAACCGTCAGCAGCAAAGTGCTCGGGACGGAACAATAGATCCGCCGCAGGCGGGCGATAGAAACTGAAACTGCGCTCGCCGGCTTCATCCAATGCAACGAAGGCCAGCGCAGTCTTGGCCTGATCGGTGCGCACGATGCCATCGGTGGCGACGCCGGCCTGCTGCAGACTCTGCAGCAGAAAATCGCCGAACATATCGCGCCCTAGCATGCCGACAAAATGCGCCGCACCGCCCAGCCGCGCCACCGCAATGGCGACGTTGGCCGGCGCACCGCCGGCGTATTGCGCGAATGTGAGCGCCTCGTCGGGGCCGGCCGGCGGCAGCGCCAGCATGTCGATCAAGGCCTCGCCGAAACAGACCACCCGATTCTTGACAGCACTCATGCGCGCGCCTCCGCCAGTGCACCACGCAGACGCGAGCCCCAGATGCCGTAGAACACGATGTACAGGTAGCACAGCAGCGGCAGAACGAACGATTCGTGCAGACCGATGCTGTCGGCCAGCAAACCTTGCAGATACGGCACGATGGCGCCGCCGACAATCGCCATGATCAACAGGCTCGATGCGCGGCCGGTCAATGGACCAAGGCGCTCGATGCCCAGCGTAAAGATGGTCGGGAACATGATCGAGTTGAACAAGCCGATCGCCACCAATGCATACACCGCCAGCATGCCGCCGCTGGCCATGGTCAGGCCCAGCAGCAGTGCATTGATTGCAGCGAACACCGACAACAACACACGCGGCGACAGCTTGGCCAGCAAGGCCGAACCGATGAAGCGGCCGATCATCGCCAGCGTCCAGTACGCCGACACGTAGTTGGTTGCCTCACGCTCGGTGAAACCACCGATCTGCGGCAACGAGAAGTAGTTGACCATCAAGCTACCGATCGCCACTTCCGCGCCGACGTAAAAAAAGATCGCCAGCACTCCGAAGCGCACATGCGGATGACGCAAGGCATCCAACAGCGAATGCTTGCTCTCGTCCTTCTGCGCGCCGGCATCGGTCAGTGCCGGCAGACGGAACAGAAACACGAAGATCGCCAGCAAGAACAGCACGATGCCAAGGCCAATGTACGGCCCCTGCACGGCCTGCGCTTCCTGCACGCGATAGGCCAGTTGCTCGGCCTCTGGCAGCACCTTGAGCTGGTCGCCGCTCATCACGGTGTTGGACAGGATCAACCAGCCACCGAACAGCGGCGCGATCGCGGTGCCCAACGAATTGAGCGCCTGTGCCAGAGTCAAACGGCTGGACGCACTGCGCTCCGGACCCAGCAACGCGACATACGGATTCGCCGCCACCTGCAGGATGGTGATGCCGGTGGCAAGCACGAACAGCGCGCCGAGAAATGCGCCATAGACGCGTAATTCTGCCGCAGGCCAGAAGCCCAATGCACCGACCGCAGCAACCGCCAGACCGGCAACGATGCCTTGTTTGTAGCCAAGCCTGGCCACCAGCCAACCGGCCGGCAGCGACATCAGGAAATACGCACCGAAGAAGGTGAACTGCACCAGCATCGCCTGCGCGAAGTTGAGTTCGAAAACGGCCTTCAGATGCGGAATCAGAATGTCGTTGAGGCAGGTGAGAAAGCCCCACATGAAAAAGATCGTGGTGACGACCGACAACGCAACGCCGTTGTTGACCGGCGCCTTGTTGCCGCTTGGCACAGTGGATTGCGTGGAAAGGGAAACCATAGGAATTGCCTGGTCAGCGGCCTGAGGCCTTGGTGGGGGAATGAGCGGGGAAATCGGAATCGCCTGGGGGATGATGCGTCAGCACGGATGGCGAGCAGGCGCTGCTCGCGCGGATGTTCAATGCGACTGCGGCCGTCAAGCGCTGCGATGCGCGCTCCGGGCTGCCAATACGCTGCAGCACCAGCTGCGCGGCTTGCCTGCCGCGCGCACGCGGATCTGCGGCCAACGTAGTCAATGCCGGTGTAAACAAGGCGGCTTCGGCGATGTCGTCGAAGCCGGTCACTGCAAAATCGCGGCCCGGCACGATGCCGTGCATCGCCAGCGCGGCCATCAAGCCCAGCGCAACGCTGTCGTTGTAGCAAACCGCAGCGGTTGCAGCGTGGTCGGCGCCATCGAGCATGCGCGCGCCGCACAGCGCGGCGTCCTGACGATTCGGTGCGGATTCGACGTAGTGCACGGTAAAGCCAGCATTCGTCATCGAGCGGGTGTAGCCAGCGCGGCGCTGGCGGCAGGAACTGGATTCGGCATGGCCACCGAAAAACACGATGCGCCGATGGCCCTGCGCGATCAGATGCTCGCAGGCCAGAAACGCACCCTGTTCGTTATCCAGCGCCAGCAGATCCCACTGCGCGCCCTCCACTTCGCGGTTGAACAACACCACGTTGTGCTGGCGCCCCAGCACCTGATTCAGTGCCTGGGCCTGGCTGCCTTCGGCCGGCGACAGGATGATGCCGGCAGGCGTGTGCTCCATCAGCGAGGTCAGCACCGCCTGCTGGCGCTGCGTGGATTCGCCGGTGCTGCCGAGCAAGGTGACGTAGCCGGCCGCACCCAAGGCCTCATCCACACCTGCAGCGAACTCGGCGAAGAATGGATTGGACAGATCGTTGATGACCAGCGCGATGCTGGACGAGGTGCGGCAGCGCAGATTGGCCGCGGCACGGTTGTAGACGTAGTTCTGCCGATCCAGCTCGGCCTCCACGCGTGCGCGCGTGGTCGCATGCACCAGCGGGCTGCCGCGCAACACCAAAGACACGGTCGCGCGCGATACGCCGATGGCATTGGCGATATCGCGCAACGTCACTGCACCGCGTCGAATACGGCGCGCATCGTCGTCATCCGGGGCGGCCGGCATTGGCTTGGCACGCGTCATGTAGCCGGCTTTGCAGTGGAAGAAATGCGCATGTATCTGGCGTCGATTGGATCGATCCAATTAGGCCTTTTCCGGCCAATCAATGCATGCGGCAGTGCAGCATATTCAGTGCGTGCTGGCTGGACTGGCGAATGTCGTGCTACCTGAGCTGCAAGCCCTGTACCTGGCTTTCGCGGCAATTCGGCGGGCACGGCCTGGCCGTCGCCACACCAACTGCCATCACTGAAACGCGATCGACAAGCCGATCCCGCCCTGCCAATCCGGGCTCTCCGAAGTCAGCCCACGCAGCACCGACACATCCAACTGCATCGCATGCGGCAGCTGCCAGGCGCCGCCGGCACCAGCCACGCGCGAATGCTCGCTGCCGGTGTCGAAGCCCGCTTCCACATAGCTGCTGAAACGCTCGCCGGAAAAGAACGTGTAGTTGGGCGAGAAGGTCCAGGTGTGCCCGTCGTTGACGCGCGCATAGTTGACGTACAGCGCCAGCGCGCGCTCCTGCGCCAGATCCCACGACGCGGTCACGCCCAGCTCGCGCGCGTAGCCATCGCTGAAATCAGGACTGCCGGTCGGCACGCTGTAGCTGCCGAGCGCGGCCCAATGAAAGCTGTCCGAACGCGACGGCAGTGCGACCTTCAAGCCGATATGGCTGTCGCCACCGCCATGCACGCGCGCGCCACCGCCGTGCTGCCAGTTGTAACTGTCGCTGCCCAGCTGCAGCTCCACGTTCTGCAACAAGCCCAGACGCAGCAACGTATCGGCGGTGTACTGCGTAATCCGCTGCCCATCGGCGCGGTCGGTGCTCGCATCTGGCAAGCCCTGTTCCCAGGCAAACGCACCCGGCTGCAGCGTTTCGGCAGCGAACGGAATCCCGGGGCGATCGAATGCCGGCGCCTCGGCCGCCTGCGCGGCCGCCTGCTGACTAAGCGCGCACAGCACAAGCCCCAATAATCCAACCGACACAGCGTTGCGACGCCCATGCATGCACGGAACACGGCGCACTGCTGAGCGCATTGAGGCATCGGCACACGATGGCAGGGAATTCGAAGACATGGACATACGCGACACCATCGGCAGGAAGTGAGCTGCAACGCCACGGACACCGTGCCCGCATACGTCGACCAACAACGCCGCGCATGGTGCCGCGCGTGCCGTGACCGGCCTGTGTATCGCCAGCCGCGTGTTTGCTGCACTGCTCAACACGCATGCGGGCAAGCAGGGATCCAGCTGCGCAACGCCAAGGCATGCGCCAAAACAGATGGGCACCCATCAGGTGCCCATGTAACAACAAAACCATGTCGTGCAGCGTTACCAGACCAGGTCGTCGGGCACCTGATACTGGGGGTCCGCATACGGGTCGTCGCTTGCCGGTGCATTCGGATCCACCTTCAATGCGACCGAAGGTGCGAACACCGCTTCGGCTTCGGCCAGCAACTCGGCGGTGACCAGCAGATAACGCCCGTTGAGCTGCAACACACCCAGCTCGCCGGCGTTGAGCGCCTTGAGCTGATCGGCGGTCACGTAGATGCGCTTGATCTTGCCGCCATACGGAAAATGCCGGGCGATATCGGCATCGGCATGATTCAGGCCCTTGTCCTTGAGCAATTCTTCGAGCTTGGCCTTGGCTTCGCGACGCAGGCGAGCTTCTTCCTGCTTCAGTCGCTCGGCTTCGATCCGTTCGTCCTTCTCGCGCTGCGCACGGATTGCATAGGCCTTGGCCAGATCGATGTCTTCGCGCGTGCGTGCCGGTTTAGGGCCGCGACGCTCTGCATTGGCATGCTGCGGACGTGGCGAGGCTGCTGGCTTGCCATCGTTGCGACGATCAGGCCTGCCGTTGCTTGTGCGCTCATGCTTGCCATCGGTCGCCGCAGCGGCGTGCGGCCGCTGCGGTCCCCTGCCCTGGCCGCCCGGCGTGTTGCCGCCGGGCGCGGGCCTGCCACCGTTGCCATGGTGACGCGCGGCAGGCCGTGCGTCGGGTTTGCGTTCGGGCTTGGGGGCGGACTTGAAGCCCAACCCAAGCAACTGGTCACGTAAGGTATCGCTCATGGCGGTGGCAATCTGCAATCAATAGTGCGGA
Source organism: Xanthomonas sp. NCPPB 3959 (assembly GCF_056675575.1). NCBI lineage: Bacteria > Pseudomonadati > Pseudomonadota > Gammaproteobacteria > Lysobacterales > Lysobacteraceae > Xanthomonas > Xanthomonas sp. NCPPB 3959. The sequence goes on along the minus strand of NZ_JBWWVR010000008.1, from coordinate 134,587 downwards.
GGCGGCGGTTCGTCCGCTGCATCGGCAAACAACGTGGAGCGCACCTTGCCCAGATCCTCGAGCAGGTGGCGGATCAGCTCGGCATTGCGGGCGCCCGTCAAACGGGCGTCCGCAAGTGCTTCACTCAGTTCATTGAGCGCGTGCTCCTGAAAGGAGAGCCGCGTTTCCAGTTCAACCAACCGCGCGTCCAGTTCCTGGTCGCGCGGCGAGAGTTGCTCATGCATGCAACGAACGGCCTCGTCCGATGGCGTAGTAAGCCAGGCCGGCAGCTTCGATTTCCTGCGGGTCGTAAAGGTTGCGACCGTCAAATACGACGTCGTCCTTCAAGGCCTGCTTGATCTTGCCGAAATCCGGGCTGCGGAACTGCTTCCACTCGGTGACCACCACCAGCGCATCGGCGCCTTCCAGGGCCGCGAAGGCTTCGTCGCAGAAGGTCAGATCGTCGCGCTCACCGAAGATGCGCTTGGCTTCGTGGGTGGCTTCCGGATCGTAGGCACGCACGGTGGCGCCGGCTTCCCACAACTGCGCCAGCAAGCGGCGGCTGGAGGCCGCACGCATGTCGTCGGTATTGGGCTTGAACGCCAGGCCCCACACCGCGAAGGTCTTGCCGGCAAGACTGCCGCCAGCTTCGCCGCCGTAGTGACGCTGCACCAATTCGAACAAATGACCCTTCTGCGCGTTGTTGACGCTCTCCACCGCATTGAGCAGGGTCGGCTGCATGCCGTACTGCTCGGCGGTCTTGGCCAGTGCCTGCACGTCCTTGGGGAAGCACGAGCCGCCATAACCGGCACCGGGATAGATGAAGTGCCAGCCGATGCGCGGATCCGAACCGATACCGTTACGCACGTGCTCGACGTCCGCACCGACACGCTCGGCAATGTTGGCAATCTCATTCATGAAACTGATCTTGGTCGCCAGCATCGCGTTGGCCGCGTACTTGGTCAGCTCGGCCGAACGCACGTCCATCTCCACGATGCGGTCGCGGTTGCGATTGAACGGTGCATACAGACGGCGCATGCGTGCAATCGCTGCCGGCTTGGTGGCACCGATCACGATGCGATCCGGACGCATGCAGTCGGCAACGGCGTCGCCTTCCTTCAGGAATTCCGGATTGGAGACGACGTCGAACTCATGCTCCACGCCACGTGCATCCAGTTCTTCCTGGATCGCCACGCGCACCTTGTCGGCGGTACCGACCGGCACCGTGGACTTGTTGACGACCACCGACGGGCCATCGATATGACGACCGACGGTACGCGCAACTGCCAGCACGTACTGCAGGTCGGCACTGCCATCTTCATCCGGCGGCGTGCCCACGGCGATGAAGGTGATTTCGCCATGCGCAATCGCCTCGGCAGCGTCGCTGGTGAAGCGCAACCGGCCAGAGGCGTGGTTGGCTTTCACCATCGGCTCCAGGCCGGGTTCATAGATGGGGATCACCCCTCGATTGAGACCATCAACTTTCGCCTGGTCGATATCCACGCAGATAACGTGATGACCTACTTCGGCCAGACAGGTACCGGTGACTAGACCAACATAGCCGGTACCAAAGATCGCAACTCGCATGGGGGGGGATACTCCTGTGGGGGATCAGGGAAGGATACCCATCAGTTCGACATCGAACGTCAACGTTGCGTCTGGTCCGATCGGCCCCCCCTGCGTGCCGTTCGGGCCATAGGCCAAGTTGGATGGAATCCAGAAACGATATTTCGAACCGACCGGCATCAGTGCGACGCCTTCGGTCCAACCTGCAATGACTTGATTCAGACCGAACTCGGCCGGCTGGCCGCGCTGGTAGGAACTGTCGAACACCTGCCCGTTGAGCAGCTTGCCTTCGTAGTTCACGCGCACCGTGTTGGTGGGCATCGGACGCTCGCCGCTACCCTGGCGCAACACCGTGTACTGCAAGCCCGAGGCGGTGGTGATCACACCTTTTTCGGTCTTGTTCTTGGCGAGGAACGCATTGCCCTCTTCGCGATTCTTGGCACCGGCAGCGCCCTGCTTGGCAGAGGCGAAGGCCTGCATCGTCGCTGCGGCTTCCTGCTGGGTCAGACGCGTGGTGCCCTTGGCGAACACGGTGCGTACGGCTTCCATCAGGATGCTCAGATCGATCTCGTCCTTGATGCCGGCCAACGACGGGCCGACCGCGCGATCGCCCAGCATCAGGCCGACGTTTTCCTTGGACGGAGTCGCAGGCGCGCTACCCGGCGCCATGCCCGGAACCTGCTGGCCGTTACGCGCTGCCAGCGCAGTGCGCAGGGCGGTATCGGTGGCCTGGGTCTGCTCATCGGACAACAACGGCTTGCCGCCCTTGAATGCATTTTCGATGGCGCGTTGCAGTGCGCTCACATCGATGTCCTGGGCAATCGGCTCGAACGAGCGCGCCACATCCATACCGATGGCGTAGCTGACGTTGTCGCGGGTGCTCTTCTCAGACGATGCATTCACAACTGGCTTCTCCTTGGTGGCCGCTGCGGCCGGTTGCTGCGACATCGCCGGCATCGATGCCGACATTGCCACCATCAGTAGCGACGCCGCCGCGCCGCGCTTTCCCATCTTCATTCGATGCACTTCCCGAAAGTGAAAAGACACGCCGACGCCGGCGCTGAATGCGCATTGTCGCATGTGCGCGCGGCGTTGCGAGAGCCGCGCTCAGCGCGACGGTGCCTTGAGCTCGCGTTCGATTGCCGCCAGCACGCTCGGATCGTCCGGTTTGATCTTGCTGGGGAACTGCGCCACCACGCGTCCATCGCGACTAATCAAATACTTGTGGAAGTTCCAACCCGGCGCAACGCCCGTGGCTTGCGTCAAGCGCTGATACAGCGGCGTCGCCTCTTTGCCCAGCACATGCACCTTCTCAAACATCGGGAACTTGACGCCATAGGTCAGCGTGCAGAATTCCTGGATCTGTTTCTCAGATCCGGGTTCCTGTCCCTGAAAATCGTTGGACGGAAAGCCCAGCACCGAAAAACCGCGGCTACCGAAGCGCTTGTTCAGCGCTTCCAGTCCTTCGTACTGCGGGGTGTAGCCGCATTTGCTGGCAGTGTTGACCACCATCACCACCTTGCCGCCGTAAGTACGGTTCAGGTTGATTGGCGCCTTGCCGGCCAGCGGCCGGTAATCCAGATCCAGCACGGGCGCACCGGCGGCCAGCGCCGAGACGGAAAAAAAGCCAGCAAATACAACGACCAGCAAACGATTGAGCAACATGCGCGATCCCCTTGAATAGGTTCCGGACCCTCGCAGATGCGGGGGTGCCATCAGTTGGGTATGACAGACAGTTGACTGCCTGCGTGTCGGTGTTATAGTTAGATACAACACCAGTCATCCAACGCAGGGGAAAGCATGAACAGCACACGCTTCACGCGACCAGCTCCATTGCTGCTGCTCGGCAGCACCCTGTTCGCCATTGGTTGCCTGGGAGCCGCTTCCAGTCTGGTTACGGAGTCCGGCGCCGATTATGGCGTGTCGGAGGCGGTTACGGAAAACGCGACAACTCCCCCCGAGGAGCGCACCCGGCCCAGCCGGCATCTGCGCGCTTCGCTGTCGATGCCCTATTTCTCCTTCGCGCAGGTTCTGCGCCCACGGAGCTGATCATGAACGACATCCAATGGAGCGACGGCGCTCCCATCTACCGCCAACTCAAGGAACGGGTCATTGCCATGATGCTCGATGGAATCCTCAAGCCTGGCGACGCCCTGCCCTCGGTGCGGCAAGTGGCGGCCGATTACCAACTCAACCCCATCACCGTCTCGCGCGCCTACCAGGAGTTGGCCGACGAGAACCTGGTGGAAAAACGCCGCGGCCTGGGCATGTTCATGACCCCGGAAGCCGCACAGAAATTGCGCGGCAGCGAGCGCGAGCGTTTCTTGAATGAAGAATGGCCCGCAGTGCTGGAACGCATTCAGCGCCTGGGACTGTCCATCGACGATCTGTTGCCACAGGGAAAAACACCATGACCGCCGTCTCCTCCGACCATGTGGTCGACGCACGTGGCCTGCGCAAGGCCTACAAGCATCGGCTCGCGCTGGACAACACCAGTTTCACCATTGCCACCGGGCGCATCGTTGGATTGATCGGCCCCAACGGCGCAGGCAAGACCACCGCGCTCAAGGCAGTGCTGGGGCTGACCGATTTCGACGGCGAGTTGAGCGTGCTCGGCATGGATCCGCGCACCCAGCGCAACGCACTGATGAACGAGGTCTGCTTCATCGCCGACGTGGCGGTGCTGCCGCGCTGGCTGCGGGTTGGCGAGGCGATCGATTTCGTTGCCGGCGTGCACCCGCGCTTCGATCGCGCCAAGTGCGAGCGCTTTCTGGCCAATACGCAGCTCAACCGCAAATCGCGGGTGCGCGAATTGTCCAAGGGCATGATCGTGCAGCTGCATCTGGCGCTGGTGATGGCCATCGACGCGCGCATCCTGGTGCTGGACGAGCCCACCCTGGGCCTGGACATCCTGTATCGCAAGCAGTTCTACCAGCGCCTGCTGGAAGACTATTTCGATGAGCAAAAAACCATCATCGTCACCACCCACCAGGTGGAAGAGATCGAACACATCCTCACCGATGTGATGTTCATCCGCGACGGCCGCATCGTGCTGACCGCCGACATGGAAAACGTGGCCGAACGCTACACCGAAGTGCTGGTCAATGCCGAGCATCTCGAGGCTGCCAGAGCCATGAAGCCGATCGACGAGCGCAGCCTGCCGTTCGGCAAGACCGTGATGCTGTTCGATGGCGTGCCGAAAGAGCAGCTCGCCCGCTTTGGCGAAACCCGCAATCCCGGCCTTGCCGACCTGTTCGTTGCGGTCATGAAGGGGACCTACGCATGAATGCACTCACTCACCAAGCATCTCCCGCACGTACGTTCGGCTGGCTGCTGAAACGCGAATACTGGGAACACCGTGGCGGCTTCGTCTGGGCGCAAATCATCACTGGCGGCATCGCGGTGTTCTTCGCACTGCTGGGCGCGGTGATCGGGGCGATCAGTGCACGCCGCAACATGATCGGCGACAGCATGACGATGTCGGACATGGCCGAGTACACCCGTACCCTCGGTCAGGTCGGCGACGGCCTGCTGCTGGGCGGCATCGGCATCGCCTCGGTGGTGCTGGCGTTCGTGGTGTTCTTCTATGCACTGGGCAGCCTGTACGACGACCGCCGCGACCGCAGCGTGCTGTTCTGGAAATCGCTGCCGGTGTCCGACGTGCAGACGGTGTTGTCCAAGGCCGCCTGGGCGCTGTTGCTGGCGCCGCTGATCGCCATCGCGATCGGCGTACTGGTCGGCCTGGCCCTGTGGTTGATCGCCATCGGCGGCGCGTTGATCGCCGGTGTGCCCAATCCATGGGGCTTGGCCACCCACTCGCATCCGTTCTCGTTGTTGTGGCTGATGCTGCAGACCGTGCCGATGAGCTTGCTGTGGTCGCTGCCGACCGTGGGCTGGCTGATGTTCTGCTCGGCCTGGGCCACCAGCAAGCCGTTCCTGTGGGCGGTGCTGTTTCCGCTGCTGGCCTGCGTGATGCTGAGCATCCTTTCGGCAATGCCGGGCGTATCGCTGCCGATCGGCTGGATCTGGTACATCGTCGGCTACCGCGGCCTGCTCAGTGCCCTGCCCGGCACCTGGTCGCCGCTTGCAGTCAGCGGCAACCTCGATAGCAGCGCGATGCAGAACCCCAGCGATCTGGTGCAGTGGGTGCTGCAGCACACCGATAGCAGGCTGGTCTACGGCAACCCCGACATCTGGATCGGCGCCGCCATCGGCGTGGTGCTGATCGCTGCCTCCATCTATCTGCGCCGTCGGCGCTCCGAAGCCTGAGTAAAGGACACCCCATGCGTTCGCACCTGCATCTGAGTCTGGCCATCTTGTTCGCGTTGCCCGGCGCTGCGTTTGCCCAGGAGCAATGCAAATTCTCCGAGCCGCGCAACCTGGAGCTGAAACTGAGCGGAGTGAAGTCGGTGTTGTTCGAGGTCGCCTCCAACGACCTGCATCTGGATGCCTCGCCGGGCAGTAGCGGGCGTCTGAGCGGCCGGGCCTGTGCTGCACGCGCCGATCTGCTGAACGGCCTGACCGTCACCCAGAAGCGCGTCGGCGACAAGTTGGTGGTGACGCTGGACGACGCCCGCAGCATGCGCATCTCCGTCGGCGACAGCTACGCGTACCTGGATCTGCGCGGCAGCGTGCCCGACACGCTGCTGGTGCAGTTCGACGTGGGTTCCGGCGATGCGGAGATCTCCGGTGCGGCAGCGGTCAGTGCCGACGTCGGGTCTGGCGACATGGCGATTCGTCGCACCAAGGGCCGCGTCACCGCCAAGGTCGGCTCCGGCGACATCGAGCTGGAAGACATGGGCGCGTTGCGTGTCTTGGCAGTGGGCTCGGGCGATCTCAAGGCCACGCACGTGCGTGGCGCAGCAGAGGTCGGCAAGGTCGGCTCGGGCGACGTCAAACTGCGTGGCGTTGCCGGCAACGTCAAGCTCGGCACGATCGGCTCCGGCGATGTCGACATCGACGATGTGCAAGGCGATGTGGGCGTGGACGCGGTCAACTCCGGCGCACTGAGCGTGCGCAAGGTGCGCGGCAATGTCAGCGTGGCGCGCAAGGGTAGCGGCGATATCGACGTCAGCGATGTCACCGGCAGCACGCGCGTGCCAACCGACAACTGATCACTCATTGACGATGTGAGGGGAACTGCTGATGAAACTGTTGATTTCTGCTGTATTGGCGAGCGCGCTGTTGGTCGGTTGTGGCAAGTCCGAGCCCACGGTCAATGTATCGGGCCAGGCCAGCGGCAGTGGCGTGACCTTCAACGGCAAGAGCGTGACGCTCAAGCGTGACGGCCTGCCTGCAGCCACCATTGGTGTGGATGGCGCGCTCAGCATCGATGGCAAGCCGGTCACCTTGAACGATGCGCAGCAGCAGGCGATGCGCAGCTTCTACGCGCAGATCCAGGGCGTGGCCGAAAAAGGCATCGACATCGGCACCCAAGGTGCAGCGTTTGGCGCGCATGCGGCGGGCGAAGCGCTCAAGGGCGTGCTCAGCGGCAATACCGAGCAGATCGGCGACAAGATCGAAGCACAGGCGGACACCTTCAAGCACAACGCCATGCAGATCTGCGATCAGCTGGCCAAACTGCGCGCCGCGCAGGACGCCGCTGCGCAACTGGTGCCGGCGTTTGCGCCCTACTCCACCCTGACGCAACACGACGTCGACGATTGCCGCAAGTAAGACTGCCGCAAGTAAGTGCGGCAGTGACAGCCGCTGCGCAAGCGTTGGCAGACGCAGCGGCTTCCCGAATCGGATGGAGCGCATACCCATGCCGATTCCTGCACGCGAGTTGAGCGCCACCTTGGCCTGCGACATTTTGTCAGCCATGCCATGTAGCCCCGGCCCGGATCGCCTGACCGGGGCGGGATTACACTAGTGCGCTCCCCTCAACCCATCGACCCCATGAACAAGTTCGTGATGCTCTGCATGGCGCTGCTGCTGTGCACTCTCGCCGCCTGCGGCGATCAGTCGTCCCGGCGCGCCGAACGCGGCAAGCCGCGTGTTGCGATCACCACCCAATCGGTGATGATCCGCCGCCCACCGGCTGCCAATGCGGAAATCACCCCGGACGGCACGCTGAAGATCGACGATATCGCGCTACCGCAGAAAGAGCCGACGCGCGCCAAGTTGCAGCTGTTGTTCGGGCATCTGCAGATGCTGCGTCAGCAGGCCGTCAACGACGCCGGCGCGGATCCGGAATACAAGTCGATCAAGCTGACGGTCACCCCGGAAATACAGAAGCTCAGCGGCGAATTACTCAATGAGATCCCGTCGCTGCAGCCGTATCGCGAGAGCTTCGGCAACGTGCAGGCCGAGCGGCACTGACCAACGAGCGAAGCTGCGCACAAAGCGCAGATTCGCGCGAACCTTGGTAGGAGCGCACTTGTGCGCGACGGGGCCTTATCGATAACGCCCTATCGCGCACAAGTGCGCTCCTACATACACACAGCAGTGATCAGCCACCGCTTCCACTGCTGCCGGCCTGGATGCCGCCAAGCGTCAGCGCGGCCGGATCCAGCAAACGCCGCAGATCCGCTTCGCTGAGCCCGCTGTCTTCCAGGGCCACGTCCAGCACCGGGCGCTGTTCCTTGTAGGCGCGCTTGGCGATCGCGGCGGCCTTCTCGTAGCCGATGATCGGGTTGAGCGCAGTGACCAGGATCGGATTGCGATCCAGCGCCTCGCGCACGCGTTCCTGACGCACCTTCAGTCCGGCGATTGCGGTATCGGCCAGCAGACGCGACACATTGCCCAGCAGGGTGATCGAATCCAGCAGGTTGTAGGCGATCAGCGGCAGGGTCACATTCAACTGGAAGTTGCCAGTCTGCCCGGCCACGGTAATCGCGGTGTGGTGGCCGATGACCTGCGCGCATGCCATCACGGTGGCTTCGGGAATCACCGGGTTGACCTTGCCCGGCATGATCGAGCTACCCGGCTGCAGCGCCGGCAATTCGATCTCGCCCAGCCCCGCCAACGGGCCGGCATTCATCCAGCGCAAATCATTGGCGATCTTGATCAAGGCCACCGCCAGCGCATTGAGCTGACCGGACAGTTCCACCGCATCGTCCTGCGCAGCCAGGCCTTCGAACTTGTTGTCGGCACTCTCGAACTTGAATTTGCTCAGGCTCGACAAGGCCTTGGCCACCTTGCCGCCGAAACGCGGATCGGCATTGATGCCGGTGCCGATCGCGGTGCCGCCCAGCGGCAGACGCCGCAAACGCTTGAGCGCGTCGTCGATGCGATCCTGCGCCGAACTCAACTGCGCCGACCATGCGCCAAATTCCTGGCCGAAGGTCAGCGGCATCGCATCCATCAGATGCGTGCGCCCGGTCTTGACCACCTTGCTCAGCCCCTTGGCGCGTTTGTCGATGGTCTTGCGCAGATGCTTGAGCGCGGGCTGCAAATGCTCCTGCACCGCAAGCAACGCGGACACGCGAATCGCGGTCGGGATCACGTCGTTGGAACTCTGCCCCAGATTGACGTGATCGTTGGGATGCACCGCGTCCTTGCCGGCACGCGTGGCCAGCGTAGCGATCACCTCGTTGGCATTCATGTTGGACGAGGTACCCGAGCCGGTCTGATAGACATCGATCGGAAATTGCGCGTCATACGTGCCCTCGGCCACCTGCAAGGCGGCGTCCTGCACCGTCTTGGCGATAGACTTGGGCAGCAATCCCAGCTCGGCATTGACGCCGGCTGCAGCGGCCTTGATCAGGCCCAGCGCGCGAATGAAGCCACGTGGCATCGGCTGACCCGACACCGGAAAATTCTGCACGGCACGCTGGGTCTGCGCGCCCCACAATGCATCGGCGGGTACCTGCAATTCACCCATGCTGTCGTGTTCGGTCCTGAAACGTTCGCTCATCTGCACTCTCCGCACATCGTTGGATTTGTGGTCAAGGAAGGCTGGCAGCGGGCGTACCCGGGCTGGCGAGGCTGCCTACGATACTCGCTCGCAGCGTTGCGGCGATGTCGTCGCAAGCCGTGGGCTAGACTGCCCATCGATCAATACGAGGTACCACGCCGCCATGGGCGACGACCCTGACTGTAGAAACGCAGCACCTGCGTCTTTCTCTTCTGCGCACCGCAGCATCGCTTACGCGCAGCAGATAGCGCATAGACCTATCGCCGATGCACAGCACGCAGGCGTACGCCATGCTCGGTAATGTGCTGCTGCTGTTGGTGGCATTGTTGCTGGTGCTGTTGAATGGCTTCTTCGTCGCCGCCGAATTCGCGCTGGTCAAACTGCGTCACACGCAGGCGGTGGGTCTGGCGCAGAACAACGGTTGGCGCGGGCGTTTGCTGTTGGGGGTGCATGCGCATCTGGATGCGTATCTGTCGGCCTGCCAACTCGGTATTACCTTGGCCTCGCTCGGCTTGGGCTGGGTCGGCGAACCTGCGTTTGCGCATCTGCTGCAGCCGCTGTTCGACCTGCTCGGCCTGTCGCCGGAAGCGGCGCAATTCACCGCATTGGCCATTGCCTTCAGCCTGATTTCGTTTCTGCACATCGTGCTGGGCGAACTGGCGCCCAAGACCATGGCCATTCGCCGTCCGGAGCTGATATCGCTGTGGACCGCCGCGCCGCTCTACGTCTTTTACTGGGCCATGTATCCGGCGATCTGGGTCCTCAATACCAGCGCCAACCGCCTGCTGCGCGTACTTGGCTGGGGCGAGGTGGAGCACCAATCGCATCGCTATTCGCGCGAAGAACTGATGTTGATCGTTGGCCGCCAGGATCCCAACGCGGCCACGCCCGATCACGGACTGGCCTTGATGAGTCATGCGCTGGAACTGCCCGACCTGGTCGCCGGCGATCTGATGCGCCCGCGCGAGCACATGCGCAGCCTGCGCGAAGGCATGACGCTGGAATCGGTGCTGGCCGAGTTCAGCGAGTCTCGCTACAGCCGCTACCCGTGGTTCGATGCCGAGGGCGAGCAGGTCTTGGGCATCCTGCATACCAAGGACCTGCTGGTGGCGATGGCGCGCGGCCAGGAACTGGACGATCTGCGCCCGCTGCTGCGCCCGGCCACCCTGCTGACCCTGGAAACCCCGATCCCCAGTGCGCTGGAACAGTTCCGCACCGGCGCCACCCATCTGGCGCTGTGCTTGGAGGACCAGGGCCGCATCCTGGGCTTCTTTACCCTGGAAGACCTGCTGGAAGTGATGGTCGGCGAGATCGAGGACGAGCATCGCCACGTGGTGCGCGATGCGCCGATCCGCAGCCAGGACGGCTCACTGCTGGTGGCCGGCAGCACCTCGATCTTCCGCCTGGAACGCCTGCTCGGCCGGGATCTGAGCGCGCCGGACCACGTCAATTCGGTCGGCGGGCTGATCGTGCACAGGCTGCAGCGGCTGCCCGAAGAAGGCGAAACCCTGCAGCTGGACGGCCACGCGCTGACCGTGCGGCGCATGGACGGGCACCGGATCCAGGCGATCACCGTCCGCCCGATCGGCGAAGCGAGTGCCGGGGCGGCGTAGAATACCCACCCCCGCCAGCCTCCCAGTGCCCTGCCCATGTCGGATTCCGCCCTGCTCGCCCTGTCCCCGCTCGACGGCCGTTACGCCTCCAAGGTGGATGCGCTGCGCCCGATCTTTTCCGAATACGGCCTGATCAAGGCGCGGGTCAAGGTCGAGATCGAATGGCTGCTGACACTGGCCGCCGAGCCGGGCATTGCCGAGCTGGCGCCGTTCTCGGCCGCCGCCACGCAGACCCTGCGCCGCCTGGCCGACGACTTCAGCGTGACCCACGCCGCACGCGTCAAGCAGATCGAGCGCACCACCAACCACGACGTCAAGGCGGTGGAGTACTTCATCAAGGAACAGCTCAAGGATGACGCCGAGCTGGGCCCGGCGCTGGAATTCGTGCATTTCGCCTGCACCAGCGAGGACATCAACAACCTCAGCTACGGCCTGATGCTGGACCAGGCGCGCCGCGAGGTGCTGCTGCCGACGCTGGATGGCATCGCCGCCAGCCTGCGCAGCCTCGCCCATGCCCAGGCCGGCCAGCCGATGCTGTCACGCACGCATGGCCAGACCGCCTCGCCCACCACGCTGGGCAAGGAAATCGCCAACGTGGTCGCGCGCCTGGAGCGTCAGCGCAAGCAGATCGCCGCAGTGGAACTGACCGGCAAGATCAATGGCGCGGTCGGCAACTACAACGCGCACATGGTGTCGTATCCGGACCTGGATTGGGCCGCATTCGCGCAGCGCTTCGTCGAAAGCCTGGGCCTGGTGTTCAACCCCTACACCACCCAGATCGAGCCGCACGACAACGTGGCCGAAATCGGCGACGCCAGCCGTCGTGTCAACACCATCCTGATCGATCTGTCGCGCGACATCTGGGGCTACATCTCGCTGGGCTACTTCAAGCAGAAACTCAAGGAAGGCGAAGTCGGCTCGTCCACGATGCCGCACAAGGTCAACCCGATCGACTTCGAAAATGCCGAAGGCAATTTCGGTATTGCCAATGCACTGTTCGAGCACTTTTCCGCCAAGCTGCCGATCAGCCGCTGGCAGCGCGACCTCACCGATTCCACCGTGCTGCGCGCACTCGGCACCGCGTTCGGTCATACCCAGGTCGCGCTGGATTCGCTGGCCAAGGGCCTGGGCAAGCTGACCGTCAACCCGGAGCGTTTGAACGCCGATCTGGACGCTGCCTGGGAAGTGCTGGCCGAGGCCGTGCAGACGGTGATGCGTCGCCACGGCCTGCCCAATCCGTACGAACAATTGAAGGCACTGACCCGCGGCCAGGGCATCACCGCCGCCTCGATGCAGGCATTTGTGGAAAGCCTGCAGTTGCCCGAAGAAGACAAGCAGCGCCTGCGCGCGTTGACCCCGGGCGCCTATACCGGCCTGGCCGAGCAACTGGCGCGCGCCATCTGATCTGACTGCCGCACCCGATCTGGCCGCATTGCGGCGACCCGCATCATTGCGTTGTATCCAGCTGTCAGGAGTATTGCCATGGCATTGCGCTCGCTGCTGTATGTGTCCCTGCTCGCGTTGGTGGCCTGCGGAAAGCAGGCCGCTCCCGAGTCTGCCGCTGCCGCGCCGCAAGCGCCGGCCACCTCGTTGATCGCACCGGTTCCATCGGTGCCTTCCGTGCCATCGGTCCCGAGCATGGACGGCGCCACCCAGGTCGCCAGCACGGGCGGGCGACCGACGCTGATGGTCACCTCGACCAGCGGCACGGTCAGCTGCGACGGGCATAACGTCGACCTGACCGGACAGAACGCCAATCTGACCTTCAAGGGCGATTGCGGCACGATCGCGGTGCTGGGTGAGCATGCGATCGTCCAGATCGAGCGCGCCGAAGCGGTGCGCATCGTTGGCGAGGCTGCCCAGGTCACCCTGGCCAGCGATGCCAAGACCGTCGAGCTATTCGGCCGCAAATCCACACTCAAGGCCGGACGCATCCACACGCTGCGGGTGCCTGGCGACGACAATCAGGTACAGGCGCAGGCGATCGCTGCAGCCACGCTGCACGGCCGCGGCAACCGCATCACCCAGCAGTCCGGCACTGCCGTGGTCAACGACTACGGCAGCGACAACCAGATTTCCACCCGCTAAACCGCCGATACCCCCAGCAACCAGCACGTTCCGGCGATGCCTCGCGTGGCCGTGACTGCACTGAAACCTTAATGCAACACGCCAGCAAGGCATCGCGCAGCGGGCTGGGCGACAATAGGCCACTTCGCCGGCCGCACAGCGCCGGCTTTTCCCAGTCGGACCCGTCACACCATGAAAAAGACCGCCGCAAAAAAGACCGTCGCCAGAAAGGGCGCGCCGCTGCCTTTCGAGATCCATGCCACCCGCGACCAGCCGCTGGGCATGCCGGTCGAGCGCTTCCTGCGCAACTACTGGCACAAGCACCCGCTGCTGATCCGTAACGCGTTCCCGGACTTCCAGTCGCCGCTGCAGCCCGAAGATCTGGCCGGCCTGGCCTGCGAAGACGGCGTACTGGCGCGACTGATCAGCCACGACCGCGCCACCGACGACTGGAATGTGCGCACCGGCCCGTTCCAGGAAACCGACTTCCCCGGCCTGCCCGACCACGACTGGACCTTGCTGGTGCAGGACGTGGACAAGTGGGACGCCGATGTGCGCGCCTTGCTGGAGCAGTTCCGCTTCCTGCCGCGCTGGCGTATCGACGACATCATGATCAGCTTCGCCGCCACCGGTGGCTCGGTCGGCGCGCATGTCGACCATTACGACGTGTTTCTGTTGCAGGGCCAGGGCCACCGCCGCTGGCAGATCGACGCGCGTGCGCAACAGGGCCGCAAGGCCGCGCCGCTGGCATTCCGCGACGATGTCGAGCTCAAGCTGCTCAGCGCCTTCAAGCCCACCCACAACTGGGTGCTTGGCCCGGGCGACATGCTGTACCTGCCGCCGCTTGTGCCGCACCACGGCGTGGCCGAAGACGCCTGCCTGACCTTCTCCATCGGCACCCGCGCGCCGTCATCGGCCGAGCTGATCGGCGACTATCTGGACACCTTGATCGCCGACGCCGACGAGGCCGTGCGCTATCACGACGAAGACCTCAAGGTGCCGGCCGATCCGTACGAGATCGATGTCACTGCGATGAACCGCGTGGTCGAAGCGCTCAACGCGCTGCGCATGAACGACCCGGATCGGCTGGGCGACTGGTTCGGTCGCTTCATGACCACTTACCGCGCCTCCGGCGACGTGGTACCGGCACCAGAACCCATTCCGCGCGAGGCGGTCGAGCAGGCGCTGGAAGAAGGCGTGTTGCTGCATCGCCATCCGTGGTCGCGACTGGCCTGGCGGCGTGCCAAGCGTGGCGCCACGCTGTTCTGCAGCGGGCTGGAATTTGCATTGTCGGCCAAGGACGCCGCGCGCCTGGCCGCCGCCGAAGAAATTGACGGCGCGCTGTATGCCCAGTTGTCGGTGCGCGGCCGCGAGGTGGTGCTGGAACTGCTGGCGCAGGGCCATTACCAGCGCGCCCACGAGGAGAACGACGACGACTTCGAGGACATCGACGACGACCAGGCACACGTGCTGAGCCTGTCGGCCGACCACGACGATGCCGAGACCGACACGCAGGATGCGGACGAGGAGATCGACGCCGAGGCCGACGTCGAGCAGGTCGCAGACGCCGCGGACGGCCCGGCCGAAGCCGGTGACGCCGGGCAAGGCGAAGACGCCGCTCAGAACGGCGACAGCGACGACGACGAGGCATCGGACGCAGGCGACACCGACGCGTCGCCCAAGCGCGCATGAACCACCACGCCAGGCCGCAGACCGTCTCGCTGGATCCGGCACTCGACGCCGCGGCGCTGCGTGTACTGCGCCTGGCGTGCACCACCGGCACCGCTGGCACCACCAGCGATGCCGAATGGGACGCACTGGATCCCCTCAGCCTGCACTTGGCCATGCGCACCGACGACGGCCAGCTGATCGCCGCGGTGCGGCTCACACCCGACCGACGCATCGACCGGCTCGGCGTGCTCCCCGACTGGCGCCGCCGTGGCATTGCCGACCAATTGCTCGCCGCCGCAGTCGACACCGCCCTCCAACGCGGCTGGCCCAGCCTGAGCGCACACGTCAACGCACATGCCGAAGCGGTGTTCGCACGCCTCGGTTTTCTGCCCGAAGCCTCCCCCGAATTTCGTCCTGATCGCGCCTTCGATACGCAGGGCGCAGCAGGCACTGCCCTGCACCGCCGCCTCGACGGCCCGATGGCAGTCGAGCATCTGAGCGCGGCCCTGGCCGCCACCACCGGCCTGCTGTGCGCGGCGCGCCGTCAGGTGCTGATCTATACGCGCGCACTGGATCCGCCGCTGTTCGACAACGCTGCGGCACTCGATGCGCTGCGTCGCTTCGCCACCGCCCGGCATGACAAACGCGTGCATGTGCTGGTGCAGGACACTGCAAGCGCCAACGCCAGTGGCAGCGCGCTGTTGCGGCTGGCCCAGCGCCTGCCCAGCGTGTTTCGCTTCCGCGCGGTCAGCGATCCGGTCGATGGCAGCTACGCGTCGGCCTATGTGGTGGGCGATGACGCCTACTACTTTCGTCCAACAGGCCACCGCTTCGACGATGGCGAAACCTGGCTGTCGGGCGCCGCGCGCAGTCGTCAGCTGGAGCGCGAATTCGCGCAGATATGGGAGCGCAGCGCGCTTTGGAGCGAACCGCGCGCGCTCGGCATCTGACGCCGCAGCGCCCTTCGCACGTAGGTGCGAGGCCGGTCGACCTACCCGTCCGGTCAGCTCGCAGACGCCCTGTCATTAGCGCAAGGGGGTATAATTTTTCGAGATTTGATACCGACCGATAGGGCATCTTGCCCTGCCGCTTCCGCACAATCATCCCTCACAGCAGACCCGACTTACCATCGTGGATAATCTCCTAAAGCAGTTCGCACAGTCATCGCAGCTCGCCGGCGGCAACGCCGCCTATATCGAGGATCTGTACGAGCAGTACCTCGTCGCCCCGGACAGTGTCGATCCGAAGTGGAAGAGCTATTTCGACGACTTCAAAGGTCGCGATGCCGGGGATGTGCCGCACTCGGCCGCCATCGCCCACATCCTCACTGCCTCCAAGCAGGCAGCCAATGCCGGAACCGGCGCGGGTGCCAGTGACGAGCGCGAGCGCAACGTCGGCCGCCTGATCACTGCCTACCGTGCGCGTGGTCACCTCGGCGCGCAGCTCGACCCGCTCGGCCTCACCCCGCCGGTCAATCCGCCAGATCTGGACCTGCCGTTCCACAGCCTCTCGCAGGCCGATATGGACAGCGAGTTCAGCACCGGCGGTGTCGGTGGTCAGCCGCGGATGAAGCTGAAGGACCTGCTGGCCCGCCTGAAGGCGACCTACGCCAGCACCATCGGCGCGGAGTTCATGCACATCCAGGAATTCGACCAGCGCCAGTGGATCTACAAGCGCCTGGAAGATGCCGGCGGCAAGATCGCCGGCGACGCGGCCAGCCGCAAGCGCACGCTGGAGCGGCTCACCGCCGCCGAAGGTCTGGAGCGCTACCTGCACACCAAGTACGTCGGTCAGAAGCGCTTCTCGCTGGAAGGCGGCGATGCGCTGATCCCGATGATGGACGAGATCATTCGCCAGTCCGGCAACGATCAGGTCAAGGACATCGTGATCGGCATGGCCCACCGCGGCCGCCTCAACGTACTGGTCAATACGCTGGGCAAGAACCCGCGCAAGCTGTTCGACGAGTTCGAAGGCAAGTTCGAGCACGCTCACGACGACCGCGCGCACACCGGCGACGTCAAGTACCACATGGGCTTCTCGGCCGACATCGCCGTTGGCACCGACAAGCAGGTGCATCTGGCGCTGGCGTTCAATCCCTCGCATCTGGAAATCGTCGACCCGGTCGTGGTCGGCAGCGTGCGTTCGCGTCAGGAGCGCTTCGGCGATGCCGAGCGCAAGACTGTGCTGCCGATCCTGATCCACGGCGATGCCGCATTCGCCGGCCAGGGCGTGGTGATGGAGCTGTTCCAGATGTCGCAGGCGCGCGGTTTCGCCGTTGGCGGCACCGTGCACATCGTCATCAACAACCAGATCGGCTTCACCACCAGCGCCCGCGACGACGCCCGTTCCACGCTGTACTGCACCGACGTGGCCAAGATGATCGGCGCGCCGGTGTTCCATGTGAACGGCGACGACCCGGACGCGGTGATGTTCGTGTCCAAGCTGGCCTATGAATTCCGCCAGCAGTTCAAGAAGGACGTGGTCATCGACCTGGTCTGCTACCGCCGTTGGGGCCATAACGAGGCCGACGAACCGGCAGCGACCCAGCCGGTGATGTACCAGACCATCCGCAAGCACAAGACCACCCGCGAGCTGTACGCCAACAAGCTGGAAAGCGATGGCGTGCTGAGCGCCGACGAAGCCAAGGCGTTGGTCGACGGCTACCGCAACAAGCTCGATTCGGGCGAGTACACCACCGAACTGGCCACGCGCAAGCCGGACGAATTCGCCATCGACTGGTCCAAGTATCTGGTCGGCACCGCGGCCGATCCGGTCGATACCCGCGTCAAGCGCGAACAGTTGGACCGCCTGGCCAAGCTGATCACCACAATCCCGGAAGGCGTGGAGCTGCACGCACGTGTGGCCAAGATCTACGACGATCGCGTCAAGATGGCCGCCGGCCAACAGGCCGGCGACTGGGGCTTTGCCGAGAACCTGGCCTACGCAACGCTGCTGGCCGAAGGCCACAAGCTGCGCCTGGTCGGCCAGGATGCCGGTCGCGGTACGTTCTTCCACCGTCACGCGATCCTGCATGACCAGAAGAGCGACAGCTATTACATGCCGCTGCGCCAGTTGGTCGAAAACCCCGAAGACGCCACCGTGATCGACTCGCTGCTCAGCGAAGAAGCGGTGATGGGTTTCGAATACGGCTACTCCACCACCGACCCGAACGCGCTGTGCGTGTGGGAAGCGCAGTTCGGCGACTTCGCCAACGGCGCGCAGGTTGTGATCGACCAGTTCATCGCCGCCGGCGAAGCCAAGTGGGGCCGCATCGCGGGCCTGTCGCTGTTCCTGCCGCACGGCTACGAAGGCCAGGGCCCGGAGCACAGTTCCGCGCGTCTAGAGCGCTTCCTGCAGCTGTGCGCGCTGGAGAACATGCTGGTCTGCGTGCCGACCACCCCGGCGCAGTGCTTCCACATGATCCGCCGCCAGATGCGCATGACCACCCGCAAGCCGCTGGTGGTGATGACGCCCAAGTCGCTGCTGCGCCACAAGCTGGCGGTGTCGAGCCTGGAAGAACTGGCCGAGGGCGAATTCCAGCATCTGATCCCCGATGCCAAGGCCGATGCCGGCAAGGTCAAGCGCGTGGTGCTGTGCTCGGGCAAGGTCTATTACGACCTGCTCGAAGACCAGACCAAGCGCGGCCAGGACGACGTCGCCATCCTGCGCGTGGAGCAGCTGTATCCGTTCCCGCGTGCGCAGCTGGCCGCCGAGCTCAAGGCCTATGCCAACGCCACCGATGTGGTGTGGTGTCAGGAAGAACCGCAGAACCAGGGTGCGTGGTACCAGATTCGCCACCATCTGAACTTCTGCCTGACCGGCGCTCAGAGCCTGCATTACGCTGGCCGTGCCCGCTCGCCCTCGCCTGCCGCCGGCCACATGGCCGACCACATCGTCGAACAGCAGAAGCTGGTCGCCGATGCGCTCCTCAATCCGTTCAACGACCAAGTCGCTGAATAACTCCTCTTCCCCAAAGAACGCACACACTAGGACGCTCCCCGAATGGCCACCGAAGTCAAAGTTCCGGTACTGCCCGAATCCGTTTCCGACGCCACCATCGCCAGCTGGCACAAGAAGGCCGGCGAAGCGGTCAAGCGCGACGAGAATCTGGTCGACCTGGAAACCGACAAGGTCGTGTTGGAAGTTCCTTCGCCCGTCGACGGCGTGCTGAAGGAAATCAAGTTCGAAGCCGGCAGCACGGTCACCAGCAACCAGATTCTGGCGATCATCGAAGAAGGCGCTGTGGCTGCGGCCGCACCGGCCGACGAGAAGAAGGCTGAGGCACCGGCACCGGCCGCTGCTGCGCCGGCCGCCGCTCCGGCAGCTGCCGCCGCTGCACCTGCAGCTGCGTCCAAGTCGTCTGCCGATGCCCTGCCCCCGGGTGCGCGTTTTGCTGCGATCACCCAGGGCGTGGATCCGGCACAGGTCGACGGCACCGGCCGTCGCGGCGCGGTGACCAAGGAAGACATCGTCAATTTCGCCAAGGCCGGCGGCGTGGGCAAGGCCTCTGGCGCCCGTCCGGAAGAGCGCGTGGCGATGACCCGCGTGCGCAAGACCATCGCCAAGCGCCTGATGGAGTCCAAGAACTCCACCGCGATGCTGACCACCTTCAACGAGGTCAATCTCGCCAAGGTGTCGGCCGCGCGCAAGGAGCTACAGGACGAATTCCAGAAGGCGCACGGCATCAAGCTCGGTTTCATGAGCTTCTTCGTTAAGGCCGCTGCCAACGCGCTGCAGCGCTTCCCGCTGGTCAATGCCTCGATCGACGGCGACGACATCATCTATCACGGCTACAGCGACATCTCGATCGCGGTATCGACCGAGAAGGGCCTGGTCACGCCGGTGTTGCGTAACGTCGAGCGCCAGTCGTTCGCTGAAGTGGAACAGGGCATCGCCGACTACGCCGCCAAGGCGCGCGCCGGCAAGCTGGGCCTGGACGACCTGCAGGGCGGTACCTTCACCATCACCAACGGCGGCACCTTCGGCTCGCTGCTGTCCACCCCGATCATCAACCCGCCGCAGAGCGCCATCCTGGGCATGCACGCGATCAAGGAACGTCCGATCGCCGAGAACGGCCAGGTCGTGATCGCGCCGATGATGTATCTGGCGCTGTCCTACGACCACCGCATCATCGACGGCAAGGATTCGGTGCAGTTCCTGGTGGACATCAAGAACCAGCTGGAAAACCCGGGCCGGATGTTGTTCGGCCTGTAAGCCTTGCAGCCCCTCTCCCATCGGGAGGGGGGTTGGTTTGAGGGGACGGCCGCACTTGCATCGCACGGTGTCCGCCCCAAACCCAAGCAGCACCAGTCGGCAGCGCCATCTCCGCTCCGCCGCACCCTCATCCGGCGCTACGCGCCACCTTCTCCCGACGGGAGAAGGGAAAGGCAAAGGACTTTAGAAATGGCTGAAAACTACGACGTCGTCGTCATCGGTGCCGGTCCGGCCGGTTATCACGCCGCCATCCGTGCGGCCCAGCTGGGCATGAAGGTCGCCTGCATCGACGCGGCACTCGGCAAGGACGGCAAGCCCGCCCTTGGCGGTACCTGCCTGCGCGTGGGCTGCATTCCGTCCAAGGCGCTGCTGGATTCCTCGCGCCAGTTCTGGAACATGGGCCATCTGTTCGGCGACCACGGCATCAGCTTCAACGACGCCAAGATGGACGTGCCCACCATGATCGGCCGCAAGGACAAGATCGTGAAGCAGTTCACCGGCGGCATCGCGATGCTGTTCAAGGCGAACAAGATCACCCCGTACTACGGCTTCGGCCAGCTGCTGCCGGGCAACATCGTCAAGGTCGCCCAGCACGAAGGCGGCGAGATCGAGCTCAAGGGCACCAACGTGATCCTGGCCCCGGGCTCGGAGTCGATCGAGCTGCCGTTCGCCAAGTTCGAAGGCGACACCATCGTCGACAACGTCGGCGGCCTGGACTTCACCGCCGTGCCCAAGCGCATGGCAGTGATCGGCGCCGGCGTGATCGGCCTGGAACTGGGCAGCGTGTGGAAGCGTCTGGGCGCCGAGGTCACGATCCTCGAAGCGCTGCCTGACTTCCTGGCCCTGGCCGATGCCGAAGTGGCAAAGACCGCACTGAAGGAATTCAAGAAGCAGGGCCTGGATATCAAGCTCGGCGCCAAGGTCAGCAAGACCGAAATCACCGGCAGCGGCGATGCCAAGCAGGTGGTGGTCAGCTACACCGACGGCGCTGGCGAACAGACCCTCACCGTGGACAAGTTGCTGGTGGCAGTGGGCCGCAAGGCTGCGACCAAGAACCTGCTGGCCGACGGTACTGGCGTCAAGCTCAACGAGCGTGGCCAGATCGAAGTGGACGCGCATTGCCACACCGGCGTCGATGGCGTGTGGGCGGTCGGCGACTGCGTGCGCGGCCCGATGCTGGCGCACAAGGGCTTCGAGGAAGGCATTTCGGTGGCCGAACTGATCGCCGGCCTGCCCGGTCACGTCAACTTCGACACCATTCCGTGGGTCATCTACACCGAGCCGGAGATTGCCTGGGTCGGCAAGACCGAGCAGCAGTTGAAGGCCGAGGGCGTCGCCTACAAGGCCGGCAGCTTCCCGTTCGCGGCGATCGGCCGTGCGGTGGCCATGGGCGAGCCGGCCGGCTTCGTCAAGGTGATCGCCGATGCCGAAACCGACCGCGTGCTGGGCATGCACCTGGTGGGCGTGGGCGTGTCCGAGCTGGTGCACGAAGGTGTGCTGACAATGGAGTTCAACGGCTCGGCCGACGATCTGGCCCGCATCTGCCATGCGCACCCGACGCTGTCCGAAGCGATCCACGATGCCGCAATGGCAGTGAGCAAGCGCGCGATTCATAAGGCGAACTGATCGGGAGTGGTGGATTCGGGATTGGGGATTCGCAACGGCGGCTCCCGGTCCCGACCCCTTCCGGCAATGACATGGCGCCGGGTGAAAACCCGGCGTTATGTTTTTCAAGCCTGGCAAGAACTTCAGACACATCAGCGCGGGCCTGTGCCGACAGCACCACGTGCAATCAGCGCAACGCCGCCCTCGCTTCAACCAATCCCCAATCAACTCCCGAATCCCATGAAATCCATCTGCGTCTACTGCGGTTCCAATGCCGGCAACAAACCCGCCTACGCCGAGCGCGCCACCGCGCTGGGTCAGCGCATCGCCGAGCAGGGCTTGCGCCTGGTCTATGGCGGCGGCAACGTGGGCCTGATGGGCACGGTGGCCAATGCGGTGCTGGCGGCGGGCGGCGAAGTCACCGGGGTGATTCCGCAGCAGTTGGCCGATTGGGAAGTGGCGCATCGCGGGCTGACCACGCTGGAAATCGTCGGCTCCATGCATGAGCGCAAGATGCGCATGTTCGAGCTGTCCGATGCCTTCGTCGCCCTGCCCGGCGGCTTCGGCACCATGGAAGAGATCTTCGAGATGCTGACCTGGCGCCAGCTTGGCATCGGCAACAAGCCCTGCGCGTTTCTGGATATCGAGGGCTTTTACGCACCGCTGATCGGCATGATCGATCGCATGGTCGAAGAGCGCTTCCTGCATCCGGACCAGCGCACCGACCTGTGGTACGGCAACGATCTGGCGCAGATGCTGGAGTGGATGCAGCACTACACGCCGGCGCAGGCATCCAAGTGGATCGACGAGAAGCGCCGCTCCACACTGGTGTAATCGACTGCTGTCCTTGACCGATGTGATCGGGCTGCACGAGGTGCGCCGTGCAACCGCATGTGCGCGCAAGCTGCCAGCTTGCAACCGTAGTCACACTGGCCGCAGCGATAGGCATCACCGGCTCGCATAGAATGGCGACGATGCTCGATACCCTTGCCGCTGACGCGCACCACAGCCTGGACATCAAGCACAGTCGCTTTCTGGCCAACGCTGCTGCATTGGATGCTCCTGCGCATGCGCTGGAGATCGTGCAGCGCGTGTCTGTTGCAGATGCCACCCACAACTGCTGGGCGTACCGGTTTGGGCAGGAGTACCGCTCCAGCGACGACGGCGAGCCTAGCGGCACTGCCGGGCGGCCGATCCTGGCCGCCATCGATGGTCAGGGCTTTGATCGCGTCGTGGTGGTGGTCACACGCTGGTACGGCGGCATCAAACTGGGCGCCGGTGGGCTGGTACGCGCCTACGGCGGCGCGGCGGCCGAATGCCTGCGGCTGGCGACACGACAGCCATTGATCGCGTTGTCGCTGCTCGAACTGCAGTGCCAGTTCGACGACCTGGGCCTGGTGCATGCCGCACTGAGTGCGTTCCATGCCGACAAGCTGGATGAACATTTCGACGCCAATGGCGCCGCGCTACGCGTGCAATTGCCTGCCGATCAACTGGCCGGCTTGAAAACCCGCCTGTGCGACGCCACTCGCAACCGTGTCCACCTCTTAACACCGGAAGCCGCATGAACCAGCCAGCCGCCAGGCCCAACCCATTGCGGAAGCTCGGCAGCCTGCGCACCTTGTGGCCGTTCGTACAACGCCAGCGCGGGTTGTTCGCCGCCTGGCTGATCGCGCTGGCAGTGTCTTCGGCCGCCACGCTGAGCCTACCGGCAGCGGTCAAGCAGATGATCGACCACGGTTTCTCCGGCGGTTCGCAGATCAATCAGGCCTTCGCGCTGTTGTTTGCGGTGGCGGTGGTGCTGGCATTGGCCACGGCCGCGCGCTTTTACTTCGTCGCGTTGCTAGGCGAAAAAGTCGTCGCCGATCTGCGCGGCCGGTTGTATGCGCATCTGATCGGGCTGGACGCGGGCTTTCATGATCGCAGCCGCAGCGGCGAGCTGGTCTCGCGCCTGTCGGCCGACAGCGAGCTGCTGCGTGGGGTGATCGGCACCACCATGTCGGTAGCCTTGCGCAGCTCGGTAACGGTGATCGGCAGCATGGTGATGCTGTTCGTCACCAGCCCGCGGCTGGCCGGGTTCACGCTGATCGGCATCCCGCTGGCGGTGCTGCCGATCGTGCTGGGCGCACGCCGCCTGCAGAAGATCTCGCGCGCGAGCCAGGACCGTGTGGCCGACGCCAACACGCTGGCCGCCGAAACGCTGGGCGCCGTGCGCACCGTGCAGGCGCATGCGCGCGAAGGCTACGAAAGCCACCGTTTCAGCCAGGCCTTGTTGGCGGCGATCGAAACCGCGCGGCTGCGCATCCGCACCCAGGCCACCGTGACTGCGGTGGCGATCATGCTGATCTTCGGGGCGATCGTCGGGGTGCTGTGGCTGGGTGCGCACGATGTGATCGGCGGGCGCATGACGCCCGGTACGCTGGGGCAATTCGTGTTGTACGCGTTGATCGGCGGTGGTTCGGTCGGCGCATTGGCCGAGGTCTGGAACGAGTTGCAGCGCGCGGCCGGCGGCATGGGCCGCGTTGGCGAATTGCTCGACGAGCAACCGGCCATCCTCGCACCGGCCACGCCGCAGCCATTGCCGCAGCCGCTGCGCGGCGCGATCCATTTCGATCAGGTGGTGTTTCATTATCCGCAGCGCCCCGATGCGCCTGCCCTGGATCACTTCGATCTGCATGTCCTTCCGGGCGAAACCGTGGCGCTGGTCGGGCCCTCCGGTGCCGGCAAGAGCACGGTGCTGTCGATGTTGCTGCGTTTCCACGACCCGGTCAGCGGCAAGCTGCGCATCGACGATGTGGATCTGCGCGACACCGATCCGGTGCTGCTGCGCGAACGCATTGCCTTGGTGCCGCAGCAACCCACGCTGTTTGCCGCAAGCGCTGCCGACAACATCCGTTATGGGCGCCTGGAAGCGAGCGATGCGCAAGTGGAAGCCGCTGCCGTTGCCGCCGAAGCCGATGTCTTCATCCGCGCCCTGCCGCAGGGCTATGCCAGCGAACTGGGCGAACGCGGCGCACGCCTGTCCGGCGGCCAGCAGCAGCGTGTGGCGATCGCGCGTGCATTGCTCAAGGACGCGCCGATCCTGCTGCTGGACGAGGCCACCAGCGCACTGGACGCGCAGAGCGAGCGTGCCGTGCAGCAAGCGCTGGACCGGTTGATGGAAGGCCGCACCACGCTGGTCATCGCCCATCGCCTGGCCACCGTGCTCAAGGCCGACCGCATCGTTGTGATGGATGCCGGCCGCATCGTTGCGCAGGGCACGCATGCGCAATTGATTGCCGAAGGCGGCCTGTATGCAGAGCTGGCGCGGCTACAGTTCATCGATCAGTGACGCCTGGATGCGCTGTTGCCTGAGTGACATGGCGGTACGTTTCGCTCACCGGCGCATTGCCGGTGGTGCGCTCCGAGCACTCCCGAAGTAACGCTGTGACGGTAACGAAGTGACGCATGCCCCGCCCTAGAACCACCATTCGCCAGCTCAGTTATTTCGTCGCGCTCGCCGACACCGGAAGCTTCACCCGCGCCGCCGAGCAGATGGGCGTGTCGCAACCCTCGCTGTCGCAGCAGATTCGCGCCTTCGAAACCATCATCGGTGCAGCGCTGTTCGAACGCGGCGTGCCGGCGATATTGACACCGCTGGGACGCGATCTGCTCGACCGCGCGCGCAGCATCCTGCTCGACATCACCGACCTGGAAGAAGTGCGCGCCACCTCGGCCGACACGCTGATCGGCACCATCCGGCTCGGCGTGTCGCCCACGCTCGGCGCGTATTTGATGCCTAGCCTGGTCGCGCGCCTGCACCGCGAGCACCCTGCGCTGCGCGTGCATGTGCGCGAAGGCTTGCCGACGGTGCTGGCCGCAGGCCTGGCCAGCGGTCTGCATGACGTGATCCTTGCGCAATTGCCGGTCGCCGGGCGCGGCCTGCATAGCGAGCGGCTGTTTCGCGAACCGCTGCACGTGACCATGGCCGCCGATCACCCGTTGCGTGCCAAAACCTTCATCACACCGGTCGATCTGCGCGGCGCCAATCTGCTGACCCTGATGCCGGAATACCGCCTGGCCGAACAGATTGCCGCGATTGCCATGGACGTCGGCGCCACCGTCCTGCGCGATTACGAAGGCACCAGCCTGGATGCGATCCGTCAGATGGCAGGGATGGGCATGGGTCTTGCACTATTGCCAGACCTGTATGTGCGCCAGGAAATCCGCGAGGGCGACGACGTCGTCGTTCGGCCGATCAAAGGCGGACGCTACTATAGGGAGATCGGGCTGTTGTGGCGGCAAGGCGCAGGACGCGCGCCGGCCTTCGGGTTGATCGCCGATCTGCTGCGTGCGGTGGCCGCATAGGAAAATCCTATGCGTCAAATAAGCGCTGCGGCCTTGTTCGTTACCTGCAACTCGTCAATGCTTCATTGAACTCATCAACGGAAATCGAATGGCGGGCAAGCAGATCGGATGGCGGGAAGCGGGAGCCTGGCTGGCGGAGATCGTCGGGCCGGACATGCCGTATGTGCGTCTGGCCATGGTGTATGGCGTGGCGATCAGCCTGCTGTCGCTGGCCACGCCGATCTCGGTGCAGTTGCTGATCAACAGCGTAGCCAACACCGCGCTGCCCGCGCCGCTGTGGACGCTGTCGAGCCTGCTACTGGGGCTGTTGCTGCTGGTGGCCGGCCTGAGCGCGATGCGGGTGTGGGTCATGGCGCTGTTCGAGCGCCGCCTGTTTGCGCGCGTGGTCTCGGAGATCACGGTGCGCGCGGTGCATGCGCAAAATCCGTTCTTCGCCGATCAGAACCGCGGCGACATGTTCAATCGTTACTTCGATCTGGTGGTGGTGCAGAAAGCCGTGCCCAGTCTGGCGATCGGCGCTTTCACCATCGTGCTGCAATCGGCGGTCGGGCTGATACTCACCAGTTTCTACCATCCGTTTTTCCTCGGCTTCAACGCATTGTTGCTGCTGGTCATCTTCGGCATCTGGATGATCTGGTCGCGCGGTTCGATCCGCACCGCGGTCGATCTGAGCCATGCCAAGCACGAGGCCGCACGCTGGCTGGAAAGTGTCGGCGGCTCGAACGGTTTCTATAAATCCAGCCGCCATCTCAATTTCGCGATGGACCGCTCCGAAGCCGTCACTGCAGCTTATGTCGACCGGCACCGGCGCCATTTCCGCTACAGCTTCACGCAGACGGTGGCGTTTTTGCTGGTCTACGCGGTAGCCAGCGCAGCGTTGCTGGCGCTGGGCGGCAACCTGATCCTGCGCGGCGAGCTGTCGATCGGCCAGCTGGTCGCGGCCGAACTGATCCTCAGCGCGGTCTTTTACGGCATCTCGCAACTCGGTGGTTATCTGGACGCGTTTTACGACCTGGTGGCGAGCTCGGAAGAGCTGTCGCTGCTGTTTGCAATCCCGCAGGAACGCGCCGTGGTTGCGCGCGGCAAAACGCCCGGCAACAGCGCGGTGCGCCTGGATGGCGTGGTGATCGACGGCGCACGTTTCGATTTTTCGCTGGCCGCTGGCGAGCAGCTGGTGACGATCGCCGATGGCGGTGCGGAGCGGCTGTTGGCGATGATCCTCAAGCGCCACGTGGTGCCCGATCGTGGGCTGGTGATGGTGGGCGGCGCAGACATGGCCACTTTCGACATGTATCTGCTGCGCTCGGAAGTGACGGTGCTCGACCGGCCGACCATTGTCGAGGTCACCATCCGCGAATATCTGGCGCTGGCGTCTGCCGATGTAACCTCCGAAGCGATGCTGGAAGCGATCGATGCGGTGGGGCTGCGCAGCCGCATCGCCGCACTTCCGCACGGTCTGGATACGCGCCTGGCCGCATCGGGCTACCCGTTGTGGATCGGCGAAGTGATGGCGTTGAAGCTGGCCAATGCGCTGCTGGTGCGCCCGCGCGTGCTGATGCTGGCGCAGTTGTACGATCTGATTCCCGCCGATCGGCTGACCGATGTCTTGCGTCGCCTGAAAGAGGCCGGCACCACGGTGCTGCTGTGCACCGGCAGGCCGGAAGACATCACCCTGGATGGCTGGTTCCACCTGCAACCCGAGCGGCAGCAGCGCTTCGCCACGCGCGCCGAATTGATCGCATCGACGCAGGAGGCGAACGATGCAGCACGCTCCTGATCGCAACACGCACTTCCCCACCCTGGCGGCGATGCGCCCACCCAGCATCGCCAAGGCGCTGGCATGGATGCTGCTGATCGGCATTGCCATTGCCAGCGCGATCCTGGCGCTGGCGCCGTGGGTGCAGACCGCCAGCGGCAAGGGCCAGGTGGTGGCGCTGGATCCGGGCGACCGCCAGCAACAGGTCACCGCCTTCGTGCCCGGCCGGGTCGAGCGTTGGTATGTGCACGACGGCCAGCATGTCTCGCGCGGCGATCCGATCGCGCGCGTCGGCGATCTGGATCCGGACCTGCTCACTCGCCTGGCCAGCGAACGTGCGCAGGTGCAGGCCGAAATCGCCGCGATCCAGCAATCGCGCGCGGTTGCCAGCATCGACGTGGCACGTAGCAGGCAATTGCTCGCCGAAGGGCTGGCCGGCCGCCGCGACTTCGAGCTGACCCAGATCAAGGTCGCCGAGGCCGACGCCAAGCTGGCCGAATCGCGTGCCAAGCTGACCCGCATCGATATCCAGTTGAATCGTCAGTCCGCGCAATTGGTGCGCGCACCGCGCGACGGCCGCGTGCAGCAGCTCAACGCCGCCAGCGGCAGCGCGATGGTCTCGCCCGGCACGGTGCTGGCGGTGATCGCGCCGGAGCGGGTGGAGCGCGCGGTCGAGCTGTACATCGACGGCCGCGACGTGCCGTTGATCCGCCCCGGCCGCCCGGTGCGGCTGGAGTTCGAAGGCTGGCCGGCGATCCAGTTCAGCGGCTGGCCGTCGGTGGCGCATGGCATGTTCGACGGCCGCGTGCGCGCGATCGACCCCAACGCCGCGCCCGATGGCTTGTTCCGCATCCTGGTCGAACCGCAGCCGGGCAAGCCGGCCTGGCCGGCGCGCGAGTTCGCCCGCCAGGGCGGCAAGGTGCGCGGCTGGGTGCAGGGCGAAACGGTGAAGGTCGGCTACGAATTGTGGCGCCAGCTCAACAACTTCCCGCTAGAATTCGGCCGGCGCCCGGCAGCGGCGACGCAGGATGAGGGCAAAGCCAAACAGGCAGCGTCCAAGGCCGAAGACGACGAGACCGGCAAAAAATGATCCGCCGTCTTGTCTTCTTGCTGATCGCGTTCGCGCCGGGCGCGGCGGCGGCCCAAACCACTGCGCTGACCCTGGACGAAGTGCTGCGGTCCTCGGCCCGATCTGCGCCGCAGATTGTCGAATCGCTGGCCAAGGTCCGTCAGGCCGAAGGCAAG
Source organism: Xanthomonas sp. NCPPB 3959 (assembly GCF_056675575.1). Classification (NCBI taxonomy): domain Bacteria; kingdom Pseudomonadati; phylum Pseudomonadota; class Gammaproteobacteria; order Lysobacterales; family Lysobacteraceae; genus Xanthomonas; species Xanthomonas sp. NCPPB 3959. The sequence continues at coordinate 105,666 of NZ_JBWWVR010000008.1, read as the reverse complement.
GGCATCTCGGCCGATGGCGCGTTCGATACCGTGTTCGATATCGACGGCCGTTCGCGCGAGGCTGGCTATTACGACGGCAGCGCGATCGAAAGCACGGTCAAGCGGCCGTTCGATAACAACGGCGGCTATTACTACGGCGGTTACCGCTCTTCGCGTGGTTCGTTCCCGGTCTACGAAGACAAGTCATACACCGACCGCGGCGGCGAAGTGAAAGTGGGCGCGCTGTATGCGCTGCTGCGCGATCGCGTGGTCGACGAGCGCCGCACCAAGCGCAGCGTTGCCAGCGCCGACATCAATGTCGCCCAGTACGAAGCCGAAATGGTGGCCATTGGCGTGCAGCGACGCGCGGTGGACGCGTACCAGAGCTGGGTCGCTGCGGGCCTGAAACTGCGCGCGTACAACGACCTGCTGCAACTGGCCGAGCAACGCCGCAACGCGATTTCGCGGCAGGTGACGCTGGGCGCGCGGCCGACCATCCTGCTGACCGAAAACGACCAGAACCTGGTACGCCGACGTGCGCTGGTGGTGCGTTCGGAGCAGGACTTCGCCAATGCGGCCAATGCCTTGTCGCTGTATCTGCGCGACGACACCGGCATGCCACTGATCGTCTCCAGCGAGCGCCTGCCGGCCGATACCTCCGCACTGGAAGGCCTGGCCGGCGCCAGCAAGATCACCGCACCGGTGGAGCGCCCAGATTACCGCGCCGTGCTGACCCGCATCGACCAGGCCACCGCGCGGCTGATGCTGGCGCAGAACGACCTGAAACCGCGCCTGGATGTGAGCCTGGAAGTCAGCAAGGATCTGGGCGAACCCGGTGTGGGTGGCCCGAACCGCTCGCCCACCGATGCCATCATCGGCTTCCGTTTCAGCGTGCCGTTGGAAAACCGTGCCGCCAAGGGCCGCGTTGCCGAAGCGCGCGCCGAGATCGAAGCGCTGGATCAACGCAGCCGTTACCTGCGCGACCAGATCTCGGTGGAGGTCGAGTCGGTGGTCATCTCGCTCAACGCCGCCGAGCGCCTGGCCAAGATCGCCGACGAAGAACGCAGCCTGGCCGACCGTCTCGCTGCCGCCGAGCGGCGCCGCTTCGAGTTGGGATCGGGCGACTTCTTCCTGGTCAATCAGCGCGAAGAAACCGCCAACGACGCACGCGTGCGTTTGATCGATGCACAGGCGCGGATTGCCTCGGCCCGCGCGGAGCTGGCAGCGGCCACGGCTGATCGGGATGCATTGCAGCTGAGTCGTTGAGCCGGCGTCGTTCGAACTTTTCCGCATCGCGCAATGACGCCCGGGTAACACGTGCCTGCGCATGCTCGCCTCCACCGGCCCGGCGCCGGTCGTGCGGTCCCTGGCGGTTCGCACTGCGACCTTGGAATCTTTCGGAGGTGCGTATGTCTTTTCGGCAATTTCCCGCAGTCGGTGCAGATGGCGAGTCTTACGTCATCATCGAATTCCGCGACGAGCTCGAATCCCCCGACGCGCAGCAATCCCGCACGAACGCGCACGCTGCGCCACGTTACGAACTTCCCGATGGCCGCCACCTGCAACGGCAAGGCCAACGCTTCGTCACCCAGGGTGGCGAGTTGCGGCTTTCGACGTCCTGAGATGGCACTGGTCATTTTTTGACCACCCAAGCCGCAGCCGTTGCAGCGCAATGGCTGCGCGCAGTTATCCACATGCTTGTGCAGATTTCATCCACACCCTGTGTGGATGAAATGTATGTTGTGGGTGCGCGGCATTGCGCCAAGCGCCAATCAACCAAGCGACAATCACTCGCGACGTCGACTCCTCGCCTACGGCTGCAGTCAAACAGCACGTAGTTGCTGCTGACACATCTGCAGCCTGCTACCACATCGACACCGGCCAACCACCGCACGCCTACCCTGCACTACCGCTACCCCACACTACCCAACGCGATCGGAGCGCTCCAGCACACGCCCGATCCCGCTGCGATCGATCTCGCTGGCAGCGTGCGCCAACGCCGCACGATCGCTGTTCGGCTCGAAGCCGATCCGGAAATGCAGCTCGCCCACCGGCGTGCGCGAGGAGTGGATCGACGACAGATTCACCCCATGCTGCTCGAACACGTGCAGCAGTGCGCGCAGCGAACCGGGTTGATCTTCCGGCAGATAAACGCTCAAGGTCAGCGGCTCGGTGAGATCGGCCAACAGATAACCCACGCGCTCATAGGTGTAGTTGCCCGCTGCAAGCGACGCGCTTTGCAGTGCCTGTGCGTTGTCGTCCAGAAATCGACTGCGAAATTGCATACGCGCGGCGTCGTCGCCTTGCGCGACCAGGGTGCGCAATTCCTGTAGTTGCAGCAGCAGGCGATCGAGCATCTCGCCCACGTACGGATTACCGAACTGGATGTCTTCGTAGATCGACGGATTGAGCGAGAGAATGCGCGCGATCACTGCAGTATCCAGCTCGAACGAGGCCGAGCGATACGGCATCAGCGCGCGCAGTTCGCCGAGCAGCGGCGCGTAGTCGCGCAAGGTGCCGGCCTGCGCCAGATGGGTGGCGTGCACCATTGCCTGCACCAGGGCCATCACACGGTCATGGTGCTCGGGGCTGGCGTACACGCACTCGGCCTGCAGCGCGCTATAGAGCGTCTGCACCCACGTAGACCAACGCTGCAAACGCGCCTCGCAAACCACCATCACCCGCCCCTTCAAGGTCGGCGACTTGGGCGGTGCGGTCATCGGATGCAGGCCGACGACCTCAGCCTGCGAGGCCAGCATGGCGGCCACCGGCGCCTGCTTGATCGAGGTGACATCCATCCACAGCTGCAACGTCGCGCGGCGCCCAGCGAGTTCGACATAGCGCTCGATCAACGCAGCGGTATGGCGAATCGGCGCGGAAAAAATCAGCACATCCGCACGCTGTGCCAGGGTAGCCTCGTCCATGCCGCCGACCTCGGCCGGATCGAAGCCGATCACCTCCAGCTGCATGCGCGTGCGCAGAAACTGCGCCAGCCAGCGACCGTAAGCGCCGGCGATGCCGACAATGCCGATCACCGGCTGCGCGATCATGCCAAGCGCTCGACGGCAAAGCGCGGTGCACCCGCCAGCGCGGCCGGAGCGGCGGCCAACACATCGAACTCCTCAAAGCCTGCAGCCAGTGTCGCTTCCAATGCGCTATGCACACCGCTGAGCGCATGCCCCACTGCCTGCTCGAACGGCACATCGCGCAACAGGAAACCGATCAGCAACGCCATCAGCACATCGCCGGTGCCGGCCACATCCACCGGCAAATGCGGTGTGGCCCAGCGATACACCGCCGCATTGCTGACCGCCAACGTCACCAGCTCGCCGGCCGCGCCGGCCACGCTGTGCGCAAGCACCCATTGCGGGCCGCGTGCCAGCAATGCACGCGCGGCGACGATGGCATCGTCCTGTTCCAGACTCGGCAAACCGGTCAATCGCCCAAGCTCGAAGGCATTCGGCGTCACCAGCCAGGCATGCGGCAATAGCCGCTCGGCGAATACGCGTTCCAGTCCGGGTTCGACATACGGGCCGGTGTGCGTGTCGCCGATGACCGGATCCAGGCAATAACGCAGCTGCGGCGCCTGCGGCAAGGTCTGCTCCAGCCAGTCGGCAAAGACTTCGCCATTGGCCAGACTGCCGAAATAGCCCGATACCAGGATGCGCGCGCGTTGCGGCAGCCCACGTTCGCTCGCACCCAGCAACAGATCGGCCAGCCAATCGGCCGGCAGAATGCGCCCGCGCAAGGTGGCGTAAAACGGCGCATTGCTCAGCAGCGTGGTGGGCACTTCCGCCACCCGTAGCCCGAGCGCGCGCAACGGCGGCACTGCCGCGCTGTTGCCGGCATGCCCATAGACCAGTTGCGATTGCACCGAGATCACATCGATCGGCGAAGGACCATCCGGGCGCTGGCGGCGACCGTGGACGAGGTGGCTGTCGGGGGCATTGTTCATCGCCGCATTTTACGCCAGCGCCACCGCGCGCCCAGCGTCGATCGATGCGACCGTCGTCCGCTCGCCACTGCGCGCACCGCCGCCAGATCGGTCTGTGCGCTGGCAGCAGTCGCTATCGCCCTTACCTCTGTGGGCTCCCGCCGCACAAACGTAAATGCCGGCCCCTAGGGCCGGCATTCATAGGGAGAACCTCGCTCAGCCGTGCAGGTCTCCGGGCATTCGGAAGCGGGCATCCGCTCCCACGAATCCCGAATCGCCACACTGGCGCACTACCCCGGCAGGCCGGGCCACACCGCCCTTACGATTCCCCAATCCCGACTCCCGACTCCCGGCCTCAGGACGTCATCCGATCCCAGAACCCCTTGACGCCATCGATGAACGTGGCCGACTTGGGCGAATGCTTGCGTGCATCCTCACCGGTAAAGGTGGACTCGAACTGCTGCAGCAACTCGCGCTGATCGGCGGTCAGATTGACCGGCGTTTCGACCACCACGCGGCAGTACAGATCGCCTTCGGTGCGACTACGCACCGAACGCACGCCCTTGCCGCGCAGACGGAACAGCTTACCGGTCTGGGTCTCGGCCGGAATACGGATTTCTGCCTCGCCCCCCAGCGTTGCCACACGCACGGTGTCGCCGAGCGCCGCCTGCGAAATGCGGATCGGCACTTCGCAATGCAGGTCGTCGCCATCGCGCTGGAAGATCGCATGCTCGCGCACGCGCACTTCCACATACAGATCGCCCGGCGGTGTACCGGCGGGGCCGGCTTCGCCCTCGCCTGCCAGACGGATGCGGTCGCCGGTATCCACACCGGCAGGCACCTTGATCGACAGCACCTTGTCTTCTTCCACACGGCCGGCGCCGTGGCAGACCTTGCACGGATTCTGGATCAGCGTGCCACGCCCATCGCAATGCGGGCAGCTCTGCTGCATTGCAAAGATGCCGCGCTGGATGCGCACCTGGCCACGTCCGTGACAGGTACCGCACACCTCCACCTTGCCGTCTTCCGACCCGCTGCCGTGGCAGGGATCGCATTCGATCAGGGTTGGAATCTCGATGCGTCGCTCGATGCCGGCGACGGCTTCTTCCAGATCCAGTTCCAGCACGTAACCGACGTCGGCGCCACGTCGCGCAGCGCGCGGACCAGCGGCGCCACCGCCGAAAATATTGCCGAAGATATCGCCAAAGATATCTCCCATGTCCGGGCCACCCGGCCCACCGCCACCACCGCCCATGCCGTGCTCGAACGCAGCGTGGCCATGCGCATCGTAGGCGCGGCGCTTGTTGCCGTCCGACAACACTTCGTAGGCTTCCTTGCAGTCCTTGAAGGTCGCCTCGGCCGCGGCATCGCCAGGATTACGGTCCGGGTGATACTTCATCGCACAGCGCCGATACGCCTTCTTCAGCTCCTCGTCGCTGGCGCCACGGGCAACGCCCAGCACTTCGTAGTAATCGCGTTTGCTCATGACAGGGAATCGGGAATCGGGAGACGGGAATCGTTCAAAGCGCACATCCTCAGTAAATCGCAATCGAAAGTGGAAGGGTCAGACAACGGGAAGGAGCGATGCCGTAGCACCGCTCCTCCCATTCTCGATTCCCTATTCCCCACTCACGCCTTCTTGTCGTCCTTGACCTCGGTGAACTCGGCGTCCACCACGTCATCGGCCGCCTTGGACGCCTGCGCATTGCCGCTGGCTGCATCGGCGTTGCCGCCCTGCTCTGCCGCGGCGGCTGCCGCGTACAGCGACTGGCCAGCTTCTTCCAAGGTCTTGCTGCGCGCTTCGATCTGCGCCTTGTCGTCGCCCTTCATGGCCTTTTCCAGATCCGACAGCGCCGCTTCCACCTTGCCGATCACATCGCCGCCAACCTTGCTGCCATGCTCGGTGATCGCGGTGCGGGTGGCGTGGATCAGGCCATCGGCCTGGTTGCGGGTCTGCACCAGCTCCTGGAACTTCTTGTCTTCTTCGCGGTTGGCTTCCGCGTCGGCGACCATGCGCTGGATCTCTTCGTCCGACAGGCCCGAACCGGCCTTGATCTCGACCTTCTGTTCCTTGTTGGTCTTCTTGTCCTTGGCCGACACGTGCAGGATGCCGTTGGCGTCGATGTCGAAGGACACCTCCACCTGCGGCATGCCGCGCGGCGCCGGCTCGATGCCGGACAGGTCGAACTTGGCCAGCGACTTGTTGAAGCGGGCCTGCTCGCGCTCACCCTGCAACACGTGCACGGTCACGGCCGACTGGTTGTCTTCGGCGGTGGAGAAGGTCTGCGAGGCCTTGGTCGGGATGGTGGTGTTCTTTTCGATGATCTTGGTGAACACGCCGCCCATGGTTTCAATACCCAGCGACAGCGGGGTCACGTCCAGCAGCAGTACGTCCTTGACGTCGCCGGCCAGCACGCCGCCCTGGATCGCAGCGCCCACGGCCACGGCTTCGTCCGGGTTGACGTCCTTGCGCGGTTCCTTGCCGAAGAAATCGGCAACCGCCTGCTGCACCTTCGGCATACGGGTCTGACCGCCGACCAGGATCACCTCATTGACGTCGCTGGCACGCAGGCCGGCGTCGTTCAACGCGGTGCGGCACGGCTCGATCGACTTCTTGACCAGGTCTTCCACCAGCGCTTCGAGCTTGGCACGGGTCAACTTGATGTTGAGGTGCTTCGGGCCCGAGGCATCGGCGGTGACGTATGGCAGGTTCACTTCGGTCTGCTGGCTGGTCGACAGCTCGATCTTGGCGCGCTCTGCGGCATCTTTCAGGCGCTGCAGCGCCAACGGATCCTTACGCAGATCGATGCCCTGATCCTTGTTGAATTCGTCGACCAGATACTCGATGACGCGGTTGTCGAAGTCTTCGCCGCCGAGGAAGGTGTCGCCATTGGTGGCCAGCACTTCGAACTGCTTTTCGCCATCGACTTCGGCGATTTCGATGATCGACACGTCGAAGGTGCCGCCGCCCAGGTCGTACACGGCAATCTTGCGGTCGCCGCCGTTCTTGTCCAGGCCATAGGCCAGGGCTGCAGCGGTCGGCTCGTTGATGATGCGCTTGACGTCCAGACCGGCGATGCGGCCGGCGTCCTTGGTGGCCTGACGCTGGCTGTCGTTGAAGTACGCCGGCACCGTGATCACGGCCTCGGTGACCTTCTCGCCCAGGAAATCCTCGGCGGTCTTCTTCATCTTTTCCAGCACGCGCGCAGAGATTTCCTGCGGCGCCATACGCTTGCCATCGCTGGTCTGCACCCAGGCATCGCCATTGTCGTGGGCGAGGATGCCGTACGGCACGTGCGAGATGTCCTTCTGCACTTCGGCGTCGGTGAACTTGCGGCCGATCAGGCGCTTCACCGCGTAGAAGGTGTTCTTCGGGTTGGTGACCGCCTGGCGCTTGGCCGAGGCACCGACCAGCACTTCGCCGTCCTTGGTGTAGGCGACGATCGAAGGCGTGGTGCGATCGCCCTCGGAATTTTCGATGACGCGGGCCTTGCCGCCGTCCATGATCGACACGCACGAGTTCGTGGTGCCGAGGTCAATACCAATGATCTTGCCCATGGATACGCTCCTGATGATTCTGTAGCTGTTTCCGGCGACGCCGGGTCTGGCTGAGATGTGGGGGTGGTGCGCAGGTGTTCAAGCCACCTGTACGAATCTGCGTTCCGCGTCCGCGCCGGCCAGTTCAGCCGGCAGCAGCCTTCAGTCGTGCTTGGCCACGACCACCAGGGCCGGGCGCAGCAGGCGATCGTTGAGCAGATAGCCTTTCTGGAACACCTGCACCACGTGGCCCGGTGCGATGCCCTCGGCCTCGCCCTGGCTGATCGCCTGGTGCTGGTCCGGGTTGAACGGCTGGCCGACCGGATCTAGCAGGGTCAAACCATTGTCCGCAGCGACCTTGAGCAACTGCTTGTAGGTCATGTCCAGACCGTCGCGCAGCGGGCTGGGCTGGCTGCCGGCGGCGGTCAGGCCCGCATCCAGGCTGTCGAACACCGGCAGCAGCTCGCCCAGCAGCTTCTCGTTGGCGAACTTGCGTGCATTGTCGACATCGCGGGCGATGCGCTTGCGCTGGTTTTCCAGATCGGCGCGCTCGCGCAGGGCGTCGGCCTTGACCAGCGCGATCTCGCTGCGCAGCGATTCGATCTCGGCCTTGAGCGGATCGGTCTCGGGTGGGTTCTGGGACAGGTCTTCGGAGTCGAATTCGGAGTGGTCTTGGTTCATGTGCACAGTTCCCGGGCCGGCGGAACGCCCGCCCCAACGTCACCCCGTATGTGGGCGCCTGCGCGCGTTTCAAGCAAAACGATTGCCCCGATCGACTCCGGTTATCGCGATGCGGGCGGTTCCATGGCCGCGCCCAGCACCTGGGCGGCGGTCTGCACCAGCGGAATCAGGCGGTCGTAGGCCATGCGTTTGGGCCCGATCACCCCCAGCACGCCCAGCACCTGGCCATTGGCGGCATACGGTGCGGTGACCAGCGAGACGTCTTCCAGCGACACCATGCCGGTCTCCTCGCCGATGAAGATGCGCACGCCAGGGGCCTGGATGGTGCGCTCGAGCAGCTGCAGTATCTCGCGCTTGCTGGCGAAGGCTTCGAACAGCTCGCGCAGGCGATCCAGGTCGGACAGGTCCTGCACACCCATCAGCCGGGTCTGCCCGGCCATCACCATGTCGTCCGCCTCGGCCGGCACCAGCGCCTCGTTGGCCAGATCCACGCTGTGCGCCAGCAGCTGCTCCATCTCGTTCTTGGCCACGCGCAGCTCGCGCAGCAGCGAGGCGCGGATATCCGATAGCGCGCGCCCGGCAAACTGCGCATTGAGGTAATTGGCCACCCGCTCCAGCTCGGCGGGCTCGTAGGCGCGGCGCGGCTCGATCACCCGGTTCTGCACCTCGTTGTCGGCAAACACCAGAATCGCCAGTACCCGCCGCGCATCCAGCGGCACGAAGTCGATATGCCGGAAGGCGAACTGCTCGCGCCGCGGCGCGCTGACCACGCCGACGAAGTGGCTCATCGCCGACAGCATCTGCGAGGCGCTGCCCAGCAACGATTGAGTCCCGTTGCCGCTGGCAAGCTCGGCGCGCAGGCGGCGCACTTCTTCCTCGCCCGGCGGCTGCATCTGCACCAGGCTATCGACGAACACGCGGTAGCCGTGTGCGGTAGGAATACGCCCGGCCGAGGTATGCGGAGAGCTGAGCAGCCCCACATCTTCCAGGTCGGCCAGAATATTGCGGATGGTAGCCGGGCTGACATCCAGCCCCGCATGCTGGGCCAGCGTCTTGGAGCCCACCGGCTCGCCGTCGCGGATGTAGCGGGCAATCAGCGTCCGTAGCAACTGGCGTGCGCGGGGGTCGAGCGTTGGGGACTGTGACGCGCGCATGGGATCATCCGGTGAGACTGGGCATAGATAATCTCTGGCCCCGTGATTGGCAAGGGTCTCATTCCCTCGCCGCCCCTCCCACCCTAAGCTTGCCCAAAGCGTTCACACTCGATCCCATGCTAAGACACCTCTCCATCAAGGATTTCGCCGTCGTCCGCGCCACCGAACTGGAATTCGGGCCGGGCATGACCGTGGTCTCCGGCGAAACCGGCGCCGGCAAGTCGCTGATGGTGGATGCGCTGGGCTTTCTGTCCGGCCTGCGCGCCGACAGCGGCGTGGTGCGCCACGGCGCCGACCGCGCCGAGCTCTCGGCCGAATTCCAGCTGCCCAGCGAACACCCCGGCCTGACCTGGCTGGCCGACAACGAGCTGGACGACGACGCGCAATGCCAGCTGCGCCGCATCATCCGCGCCGATGGCGGCTCGCGCGCCTGGATCAACGGCCGCCCGGTCACCTCTTCGCAACTGTCCGAGCTGGCGTCACGGCTGGTGGAAATCCACGGCCAGCACGAGCACCAGGCCTTGATGGCCCGCCACAGCCAGCTCACCCTGCTCGATGCCTATGCGCGCAACAGCGCGCAGCGCGAACAGGTGCGCCAGGCAAGCCGGCAGTGGCAGGCGTTGCTGGACGAGCGCGATGCGCTCTCGGCGCAGGGCGACGTCTCCGACCGCATCGGCTTTCTCGAACACCAGTTGGGCGAACTCGAACGCGAAGACCTGGACCCGGCCGCAATTGCCGCGCTGGACGTCAATCATCGTCGTCAGGCGCACGCCACCGCGCTGATCGGCGCCTGTGAAAGCGTCGTCCAGCAGCTCAACGGCGACGATGGCGCATCGGCGCTGGGCCTGCTGCAAGGCAGCCGCCACGACCTGGCCCGCGTCGCCGAACACGAGCCGCGCCTTGGGGAGGTGGACGCACTGCTGGACAGTGCCGCAATCCAGATCGACGAAGCGCTGGCCCTGCTCGACCGCGTACGCGACGACCTGGATGCCGACCCGGCCCAGTTCGAAGCCATGGAACGCCGGCTCGGCCGTCTGCACGATCTGGCGCGCAAGCACCGCGTGACCCCGGACGAACTGGCCGCGCAGCGCGACCGCATGAGCCAGGAAGTGGAAAGCCTGCGCGGCGCAGACGAACGCCTGCAGCAGCTGGACAAGCACATCGCCACCGCAACCGACGTCTGGCGCAACGCCGCCGCCGCCCTCAGCGCCAGCCGTACCACCGCGGCAGACTCCTTGTCGGCCGCCACCACCACGCTGATCGGCGAGCTGGGCATGGGCGGCGGGCAGTTCCTGATCCAGTTGCAGCCGCAGGACACCCTGCGCCCGGACCCGAACGGCGCCGAGCGGGTGGAATTCCTGGTCGCCGCCAATGCCGGGCAACCGCCGCGCGCGTTGCGCAAGGTCGCCTCCGGCGGCGAGCTGTCGCGGATTTCGCTGGCGATCGAAGTCGCCGCACTCGGGCTGGACAGCGTGCCGACCATGGTCTTCGACGAAGTCGATTCCGGTATCGGCGGCGCGGTAGCCGACATCGTCGGGCAAAAGCTGCGCGCTCTGGGCGAAGAGCGCCAGGTGCTATGCGTCACCCACTTGCCGCAGGTCGCCGCCAAGGGCCACGCCCATTACCGGGTCAGCAAGGCGCCGGTGGACGGCATGACCCAGAGCGCGGTCGAACTGCTCGGCCCGCAGGCCCGTCAGGAAGAACTGGCGCGCATGCTGGGCGGCGTGGAAGTGAGCAAAGAGGCTCGCGCGGCCGCACGCAAGCTGCTGCAGAGCGCGTAATCGGCTGGATTGCCGGGCGACACGTTCGGCGTTGTCGAGGCGGCTACCGTCTACAAACGCACAAGGCGGCCGAAGCCGCCTTGTCGTTGCCGCCGTGCTGCGCGCCGGGTTTAGCGCACGCGCTTCTTGCGCACGTACAGCACCAACGAATGCTCTTCCAGCTCGTAACCGTGCTGGGCGGCGATCTGGCGCTGCAACGCCTCGATCTCTTCGCTTTCGAACTCGATCACGTGGCCGGTGTCCACATCGACCATATGGTCGTGGTGGCCACCGCGATCCAGCTCATAGACGGCCTGGCCGCCTTCGAAATTGTGCTTCAGCACCAGGCCGGCAGCCTCGAACTGGGTCAGCACCCGATACACGGTGGCCAGACCGATTTCGTCGCCGTGGTCGAGTAGCTGGCGATAGATGTCTTCTGCGCTGAGGTGATGGTGATTGCTCTTTTGTTCGAGCAATTCCAGTATCCGCATCCGCGGATGGGTCACCTTGAGCCCGACTTTGCGCAGGTCGTGGGTTTCCATACGTTCTCCGTTCATTGGCGATTTAGCGCCAGCTGCCTTCAAACGGGTCGCGGCGACCGGGGGGAGTGTATCATCGGCGTGATTTCCTCAGCACTTAATCCCCGATGCGCAATCTCCTGCTGGTCGCCGCCGTTGCTCTTTCCACCGCTGGCTGCGGCATCATCTACAAGCAGCCGATCTACCAGGGCAATCTGATCAAACAGAATGCCGTGGAGCAACTCCAGGTCGGCCAGAGCAAGCAGCAGGTCAGCGCGTTGCTGGGCACTCCTTCGATCCCCGACCCGTTCCATGCGCAGCGCTGGGACTACACGTCCACCCAGCGCGTAGACCGTCTGGCGCACACCGAGGTCAAGAACTTCGTCGTGTACTTCGAAAACGAGCAGGTTACCCGTTGGGAGGGCGATTATTTCCCGGCCCAGGACGAGCAGCTCGCCAAGTCGGCACCCAAGCAGTTCGGCCGCAATCTGGCGCGCGACAAGAAGAAGCAGCGCGGCCGTTGATGCGGCTGCTCGGCGATTTTGCGATCGTCTGAGTGTTGGCAGGACCAGAGAACGCATCCCTTTGAACGGATGCGTTTTTTAGTTTTGACTGGTCGGAAAGACGTGTTCGATCAAGGACCGCAGCGCGGGCCCTGACAGCGACTGCGCGTTTTCTGTCGGCTGCGTCGTGTCCACAGGCGCTTGTCCGAACCAACGGCTACGTTCGGCTTCTCGGGACAGTTACCGGAAGAGTTCGCTGTGCCGCACCGCGCACGTGCGTCGCAGCGCTGGCAAACGACTAGGCGTTGGGGCCGGCTTTTTTGCTGGGTCCGGCACGGCGGCGACGCGCCTCTTTCGGATCCAGCAACAGCGGCCTGAGCAATTCGACCCGGTCGCCATCGCGCAGCACCTGATCCGGTCGCGCAATTACCCCGTGAATCGCCTGTGCTGCGATTGACTGATCCACCGCCAGACCAGAGGCGGCAATCGCCTCGGCTACCGTGGCGCCGTCAGGCAGATCCAGTTGCATCGAGCTGTAGCGATCCGGCCAGGCCAGCACCACTTCGACCTGCATGGCTTACACGTCGCCGCGATCGGCGACCCGCACGAAATCGTTGACCATGCGATCGGCCAGCCCCTGAAAGCCCAGCGCCAGCGCCGGACCCAGCAGCCGCGAGCTGGTCTCCACTTCCATCGTCAAACTGACCTTGCAGGCGTTTTCGCCGAGCGACTGAAATTCCCACAGGCCTTCCAGACGCTTGAACGGGCCGTCGCGCAGATGCATGACGATGCGTTCCGGGCGCTCAAGCCGATTTTCGGTGGTGAACCAGGTGCGGAACGACCCCAGCCCCAGATCCAGGCGCGCCACGATATGCGCCTGGTCCTGCTCAAGCACATGGGCAGCATCGCACCAGCCGAAACGGCGCGGATAAGCGGCGACATCATTGACCAGATCGAACATGCGGGTGGCGCTGTGTTCGACCAGTGCGCTGCGACGGATGGTAGGCATTCTCTAACTTGTGAAAGACAGAAGATCGTTTGAAGACACCGAATCGGCGACAATAGCGGCATGAGCAAGAAACCAGCCAAGGATAAAGCAAACGGCGCGACGGCCACGAAAACCATCGCGTTGAACAAGCGTGCGCGCCACGAATACCACCTGGAAGAGCGCTACGAAGCCGGCCTGGCCCTGCAGGGCTGGGAGGTCAAGGCGATTCGCGCCGGCCGCGCCAATATCATCGACGGCTACGCGTATGTGCGCTCCGGCGAGATTTTCCTGATCGGCGCGCAGATCACACCGCTGATCCAGGCCTCCAGTCACACCGTGCCGGTGGAACGCCGCGACCGCAAGCTGCTGCTGCATCGTCGGGAAATCGACAAGGTGCTGAGCAGCGTCGAACGCGACGGCTACACCCTGGTGCCCACTGCGCTGTACTGGAGCAACAACAAGGTCAAGCTGGAAATCGCACTGGCCAAGGGCAAGCAGAATCACGACAAGCGCGACGCCGCCAAAGACCGCGACTGGCAGCGCGACAAGCAGCGCGTGATGCGGCGGCATAATCGCGATGCGTGAGGGGCCGGGATTGGAGAGTCGGCATTGGGGATTCGTAACCGCAGATGCTGCTTGCTGATTCAGATGTAGCGCCCCCTTTGCGCCATCCACACGACGCGAGCCACCAGCGTTCTGACGTGCTTTTGCCAATCCCGACTCCCGACTCACGTCTTCCCAAGCATCCGCATCAGATTAGGCACCCCCCTGCCCTGCACATAGCGATCGCGTTGCAGGTCGGTACTGGTCTCCAGCAGCAGTTGCTTGACCCGATCCGGAAAGCCGATGAACTCGCGGCGTGCGGAAAGAAATCCGGCCAGCACGCCGGAGACATGCGGTGCGGCCATACTGGTACCGCTCATCTCCACCATCAGGCTGGCCGCATCGTTCGGGTCGAAGTCGTAATAGGCCGACAGGATCTTTTCGCCTGGTGCGACCACATCGGGCTTGCCGCGACCATCGGCGGTCGGCCCGCGCGACGAAAAATACGACACGCCGTAATTGTGCGGGCTGCTCTTGTGCACCGAGCCGACCACGATGGCGTCCTCCAGATTGCCCGGGTCGCTGATCGACAGATCCATGTTGGCCGGATACGCATCGCCATCGTTACGCATCAGCCAGGCCATGCCCTCGTTGCCAGCGGCAACGACAACCAGTACGCCTTGCCGCCATAGCCGGCGCAACTCGTTGCACAACGGCGTAAAACCGCAGCCGTAACTCTCCGGGTCGAAGTAGCCGCCCAGGCTCAGATTGACCCCGTGGATGACCAACTCACCTGCGCGCTCGTTGATCGCCGCCACTTGCTGCACCGCCTTGATCATCCACGAATCGCGGCCGTTTCCGGCATCATCCAGCACCTTGAATCCATATAACTGCGTGTCGGGCGCCATGCCGGCGAACTCCTGTGGTTTACCGGGATTGCCCTCCACGTCCGCGATCACCGCGCGAGATTGGCCGGCGATGATGCCGGCGATATGGGTGCCGTGCCCATGCCGATCGAGCCTGGTAAATGCATCGCCATCTGCGCGCGTCAATCGTTTAGGCGCGCCACGCCGCGTGCAATCCCATTGCGCCACCACACTGTCACGCTCGCCCTTCACGAAGAAATGCGGATGACTGGCCGCGATGCCGGTGTCTAGCACCGCCCAGCCGATCTGCTGACCGCGCGCGCGATACGCGGTGCGCGCAGCATCGGCATGCAAGACGTTGCCGGAGACGTTGATCAGCGCGCGCTTGCCGGCATCGCGCCACACGCGCCGGAATCCGAGTGCACGGTAGCGATCCTGCAATGACTCGATCTCGAAGCGCGTCAGCCGCGCCGAGACGAAACGCTGCAAGCCGTCTTCCAGTTCGATCGCCTCATCCAATGCGTCGCCCCTCAAGCCAGTGCTGCGTGCCGCGGTCTCGCGCAACTGCGCCAGCAGCAGCGCACGCGTGGCAGCCGGGTCGTTGCCGAGCAGGCGACGATCCAGTTCGATCAGCACTTCGTGCCGATGCTCGGACCCATGCGCTTCCAGCTGCTCGCTGAGATCCTTGATCAGCACCGCGTTGGACACCGGCTGATCGAAGCCCATGCCGACGGCCTCACGCACCGCCGCACGCACTTGCGGAATCGACAGATAGCCCGAGCCCGAATGCGGGTTGTGCTGCCAATCCGGATTTAAGCGTGCGTCCGAGAGGTTTTCGAAACGTCCCTTGGCATTGGCGATGTCGTCGGTGAGATCCGGGTCCAGCGCGATCGGGTCGCGTGTTTCGGCCACGTTGATCCAGCGCCGCACGCACTCGGGAAACGGCAGCTTGCGCGTGCCGGTCCAGCGTTTGAACATGCTGCGTACTTGCGGCAAGCCCAGCGGCGAGCCCAGGGTCAGGAACAAGCTGACCTCGCACTCGGCGGCTTGCAGCTGGCGCAGCACATCGAAGGCGATCATCGAGCCCTGGCTGTGCGCCACCACCACGAACGGCCCGCCGCCCGAGCGCAAGCGCTGCGCCAGGCTTTCGCGCATCAACGCCGCACGCTCGGGCACGAAGAACAGATCGTGCACGTCCTGCAGCAACGCGGCAGAGATCAAGCGCAGCAGCACGCGGTTGATCGCATCGATCGGGCCTTTCGCCTGCACGTCACCAACGGCAGGCGTGGCGGACGCCGTGTCCAGTTCGTCCAGCAAGCGATGCAGATCGCTGCGTTCCTGCTCGCTCTGCGCCAACGCATCGGCCAACAGATGCAGATCCTGCTCGCCTGGCACCAACCCAAGCGTACTCAAGGCGCGCTGCACACTCTGATTGAGCGCGGGGCCGACATCGCGCGCCTCGCAACTGCCGGGCTCGGCGACCGGATACCGCTCGCGATTGACCCAGTACGCCAGGCGCGTGCGCTCGCCCATCGGCCGTCCGAACAAGGCCTTGTCCCATTGGCAGCGCAACACCTCGGCCGGCGGCTTGTTGCCGATGCCATGGATGTAGATCACCGTGCGCGCCTTGTCCTGCACGCGGCTCTTCGCCGTGGTCTGCGGCTGCGCGCTGCGCGCTGCACGTTTGCGCGCGGGTCGATCGGCAGTGACCGCTGGTTTGCGGGGCGCTGCACGCGCCGGCCGTGGACGTGGGGGCTTGCTGGTCGCCATCGCTTCGCTCCTTCGTTTACAGATTGTTCCGTTCGGTACGGGACTGAAGCCACTGTAAGCGCTGCGTATCTCACCACTTGTGACAGGGCGCGCCGATCCCTACACTGGGCATGTCAGCGTTTTGATGCTTTCCCCGGGGGTGCACTGGTTTCGACGGGGGTCGCGAAGTCGCTTGGCGCATGCCGAGGGGGCAGCTTTCCTCGTTAATCCAGCAGCAAACTTTTAGTTGCCAACGATGACAACTACGGTTCGGACTACGCTATCGCCGCTTAACTGGCTTTAGTTTTAGTTCTACAGCCGCCTAAGGCGAACCCCCGAACCTACTTGTGCCCGTGCTCGTAGATGTAGGGTCATTATCACGGAACCGTCGGTAGTGGCTGCCTGTCAGCTACCGGTTAGATAAAGCAGGCTGGTTTCCAGGTGCGCTTTGCCAACCGTGCTGCCTGGAAATGAGATCTAACGGAGGGCTAAGCATGTAGTGCTGGGGATGGAGTGCTTCCGGACGGCGGTTCGATTCCGCCCACCTCCACCAAACAACGGTCCTAAGACGACCGACTAAGGCCGGGACTCTCGATGCAGAGGGTTCCCGGCCTTTTTCATGGGCGCTGCAAAGTCGTCGGATCGATGGCCCATCCAATGAAGCACGGCTGTCTACGCTGCGTATTGCGTCAGATAGTGACGTGACCTGTCTGTTCGGAGGCCATGGTCGGCGCGACCGCGATCTGTGGCGAGCTCGCCTCTGCGGGCAAGGCATCGCCGCGCAATCGATCGAAAAGCTGCAGTAATTCGGTGGCTTCTTGCTGCAGCAGGACCAGGGCGCTCTTGTTGGGCTCTTCCATCTCACGCTCCTCTGGAGACACTCCCCAGCATCTGATGCAGTGAGAGCAAACCTCGTGCCAGCGTCGTGGCTGCAGGCATCCGTGAGCTGTAGTTGCACCACACAGAATCCGTGACATAAGCGCGGCGCGCCGAGCACAAGCACAATCGACGGGCAGCAGCATCCAACGAGTGACCAAGACGTGTTGGCGGCGCCAACGTGCCACGCGATATCGACGCACCGTTCTCGGCACGCGCCTCACTGTCACTACCGGAATTCTGAACGAACGGCCAAACGAGGTGAAGCGTAGGCACGCGCTTTGCATCAGCCTCTACCAGACGATCAGTGTTGGGGAACACGGTGTTGACCAAAAAAGCAAAACGCCATGCTGCCGGGGCTTTACTGCTCGGTGGGGTGATCTTCGTGCTGATCGGTGTGGGCGGTTATTTCACCACGCAGCGTTCGCTCTCCGACGCCGGCTGGGTAACGCATACGCAGGAAGTGATCGCCGCCATCGATGAAATCCAGGCCGGCATGCTGTCGGCGGAGTCGTCTGTGCGTGGCTATGTGCTAACCGATAACGAGGCATTTCTGGGCGTGTATGCCGATGCGATCGGACGCCTGCCCGAACGCATCGTGCGGCTGGAAGCGCTGGTACAGGACAACGTGGCGCAGGAGCGCAATGTCGTGCTGCTGCGGCGGTTGATGGACACGCGCCTGGTGCAGATCAACGACTTGCTGCACAGCTACCGCGCAAGCGGTCTGGATGGCGCGCGCGCATCGATTGCGCGCGGGGTGTTTCAGACCTCCTCCACGCTGCGTCGCCAGGTGCAGACCATGACCGAGCTGGAACGCCGCCAGTTGGTGACGCGTACAGAGACCAACCAGACCAGCGCGCAGTGGGTGCTGCGTAGCACCGTGATCGGCATCATCAGCGGACTGTTGGTGATGTTGCTTGCCTACCGCCTGCTGTCGCGCGAACTGGAACGACGCGTGCGTGCCGAGGACGAGGCCAGCAGCACCAGCGAGCGACTGGTGGAGTCGTTCGCCGCACTCGAACGCACTTCCGCCGGACTGGAGGCGCTGTCGCGCTATTCGGGGCTGCTGCAGAACTGTCGCGATGCCGAAGAAGCGCTGGAAATCACCGCGCGCACGATTGCGCCGTTGATCCCCGGTGCCTCTGGCGCGGTCTACCTGCTGCGCGCCTCGCGTGATCGCGCCGAGCCGGTGGTCACCTGGGGCGCGATGGCCGACGACCACAGTGCCAGCATTGCGCCGCATGACTGTTGGGCGCTGCGTCGCGATCGCACGCATGTGGTGGAGGACACCAGCCAGGGCATGGTCTGCCAACATGCCGGCGCCAATCTTCCGGCGCATGCGAGCACGGTCTGCATTCCGTTGTCGGCGCAGGGCACGCAATTGGGCATGCTGGCGTTGCGCAGCGAGGATCCGCGCGAACTGACCTCGTTAACCGTGGCCGAAGCGGCCGCAGAACAACTGTCGCTGGCGCTGCACAACCTGCGTTTGCGCGAGACGCTGCGTCAGCAATCCATCCGCGATCCGCTGACCGGTCTGTACAACCGCCGCTATCTGGAAGAGGCGCTCAACCACGAACTGGCGCGCTGCACGCGCCGGGCGCTGCCGTTGTCGGTATTGATGCTGGACGTGGACCATTTCAAACAGTTCAACGATCTGCATGGGCACAGTGGTGGCGATCGCGTGCTGGCGGCGATTGGCGAATTCCTGCTGACGCAGATGCGCGGCGAAGACATCTGCTGCCGCTATGGTGGCGAAGAATTGACCATCATCCTGCCGGAAGTGGATCTCCCCACCGCCAGCAAGATGGCCGAGAAGTTGCGCGTGGGCATCGAGGCCTTGCAAGTCATGGCCGATGGCGTGTCGCTACCCAAGATCACCGCATCGTTTGGTGCGGCCAGCTTCCCCGAGCATGCGGGCAATGCAACGCAGCTGCTGCGGCGTGCGGACGAGGCGCTGTACCGGGCCAAACAGGCTGGGCGCAATCAGGTGGTGAGCGCGGGCGCTTCGACTGCCGCAGTGTAATCGTCGATCAGCTGCAACAAGGCGCACTGTCGCCAGGAATGCGATCTGCAGATGCTGCCTCGCGGTCGGGTCGCGCCTACCTGGCTGCCGTACCCTCGTATTGCCAATCATGCAGAGCAAGACTCAAACGCAGGCCTGTCCGTCGTCGTCGGTTGGAATCAGGCCGGCGCCGGCCAGCATGCCATCGACGCGGGTCCGCACGTAGGCGGCCTCTTCGGGCTCGACGCTGCTCAGCAGGGCTTCCGCGCGTGCCTGGAAATCGAGATAGTCGAAATCCGCATCTTCATCGGCCGACAGCTGCGGCAATGCATCCTGCAACGCATCCAGGCGCGTCTCGAGTTCTTCGCGGGTAGGCATGGCAGACTCCAATGGCAAAGCGGACACGGTTGCGGCAAGGCCGTCAACAAGGTGCGAAGTCCTGCCCTGCAATGCTTCATCTTCCTACCCGATGCAGCGGCGCTGCACGCTCAATTTCCACAGTGCGCAGCCGATAATGATGCCGACTCCTATAGAACCTTCCCTGTGATCCTCCACCTGCGGCGGGATTTCCGCCTCGGCATCGTCAAGATGCTTGGGCCAATCACCGCGCTGTTGCTCTGCCTCTATGCGGTGTACCTGGCCATGACCGGTCAGGTCGTCGCCTGCCTGATCACCGCAACGCTCGGTGTGCTTGCGGTATGGCGCGGCTGGCAGATGCGCAGCGCCGACCGCACCGGTGTGGGCGGGGTGTGGCTGGCATCGATCAATGTGAGCGGGTGTCTGGTGGCGTGCTGGACAGGCGGCGATGGCGCGCTGCCCTGGCTGTTTCCGGTGCTGGCGACCAATTATTTTCTATGCGGGCCGCAACGTGCGGTGCTGCTCAGCCTGCCGCTGTTGGCGGCCCTGCTGTTGTTGCCCGGTTTGATCGTCAGCCCTGGTCAAGGCGTGTCGACGGTCGTGGTGACCTTGGTGACGCTGACGGTGGGGTATGCGTTTTCGCTGCGCATGCAGGACGACCGCGTGCATCTGGAAGAGCTGGCCTCGCTGGATGCGCTCACTGGCTTGCCCAATCGACGCATGCTCGAACGTGCGCTCACCCATCAGATCGATCAACGGCAACCGCACGATCGGCTCAACAGCCTGATCATCCTGGATCTGGATCATTTCAAGGAGGTCAACGATCTGTACGGGCATGCCGCAGGCGATGCCGCACTCTCGGATCTGGCCACCATCCTGCGCTACGAGGTACGCGATCCGCATCAGGTGTTCCGCTTCGGCGGCGAAGAATTCGTGGTGTTGTTGCGCGCCGGCTCGCTGCAGGAACTGGAAGCGGCGACCGAGCGCCTGCGCAAGGTCATTCGCAATGGCCTGCGCGGCCCGGGTGGACGTATCACGGTGTCGCTGGGTGCGGCCCGCCACGATGGCGAGACGCATTGGCAGGACTGGTTTTCACGCGCCGATGCGGCGCTGTATCTGGCCAAGAACGGCGGCCGCGATAGCGTGCGGGTTGCCGACTGACCCACCGGTTGCGGGGCGACACCTTGGCCGCCCCGCATGCCTGCTTCAACGATTGACTACAGCCACCGGTACCGCAGGCGCTTCGCCCTGCTTCCAGCCGCCCAGCGCTTTGTAGACACCGACCACACCAACATTCACTGCCGCTTCGGCCTGTGCCAACGCATCGTCTGCGGCCAGTTGGGTGCGTTGTGCATCCAGCAGCGTGAGGAAGTCTTCCGAGCCCTCGCGGTAGCGGATCTGCGCCAACTGTTCGGCACGCCGTGCGGCGTTGGCCTGCTCTACCACGATCGCCAGACGCGCCTGCTGGCGGCCGTAGCCGATCAGTGCGTTCTCGGTGTCTTCCAACGCCAGCAACACGGCCTGCTGGTATTGCGCCAACGCGCCTTCGGCCTGCGCCTTGCTGGCACGCAGGCGCGCACGCACGGTGCCGAAGTCGAACGCCGCCCAGCTGATCGACGGGGTGATCGACCAGGCCTTGCCACTGCCCTCGGTCAGCCTGGCCGCATCGCCGGACAGGAAGCCGACAAAGCCGCTCACGCTGATGCGCGGGAAAAGGTCGGCAGTCGCAACGCCAACCTGCGCGGTGGCTGCCGCCAGGCGACGTTCTGCACTGCGCACGTCCGGTCGCTGACGCAGCAGCCCGGCGGTGTCGCCCAGCGGCAACGCACGTGCGAACGCGGGCGTGGTGCGAGGTACCAGGGTGGCATCCAGCGCGTCCGGCGCCTGGCCGAGCAACACGGCCAGACGGTGGCGGTATTGCGCCTCGGCGGTTTCCAGCAACGGAATATCCGCCTCGATCGCCTTCAGCCGCGCCAGGCTGCTCTGCACTTCCAGCTCGCTGCCGGCGCCTAGGTCCCAACGCGTCTGCGTCAGTTTCTGGGTGTCGTGCAGGTTGATCAGCGTGCGCTTGGAGACATCCAGCTGCTTCTGCGTACCGCGCAACTCGAAATAGTTGCGGGCCACTTCGGCTGCGACCGTGACCTGCACGTCGAGCAAACCGGCTTGCTCGGCTTCCAGATCGGCACGCGCCGCTTCCGACGCACGTCGCTGACGACCGAATAGATCCAGCTCCCAGGCCGCATCCAGACCCAGGGTGGTCTGTTCGGTGAGGAAACGCTGATTGCCGGCAATCACCTGCTGTTGTTCGCGCCGATCGAAGCTGCCCTGCGCGGTGATATGCGGGGCCTGGTCCAGACGACGTTCGACGAACACCGCACGCGCCTGCTTGACGCGCGAGACGGCGATGCGCAGATCGTGGTTGGCAAACAAGCCATCGCGTACCAGTTGCTCCAGCACCGGGTCGTCGAACTGCGACCACCAGTTGCCGACTGGCGACTCGGCACTGTAGGCCGCGTCCTGCGCGCCCTGCAGCGTTACCGCGGCGGGCGGGTCGGGCCGGTAATCCGGGCCGACCGCACAACCGCTGAGCACCAGCGCGGCCAGTGCCACGCTCAAGAATGTCCTTACCATGGCAACACGTCTCCCAAATACGTAAAGCTGCCGGTGGCGCCGTGCGCGTCGAGCAGCGCCATCTGCACGCTGCTGTGCGCGCCCTGCTCCACTTCGATCTCACCGTTACCAGCGTTCATATCGGTTTTGACATAGCCCGGATGCACGCTGTTGACCTTGATGGCGGTGTCGCGCAGCTCATAGGCCAGATGCACGGTCCAGCTGTTCAGCGCGCTCTTGGAGGCGTTGTACGCGGGAACCTTGGCGTCGTAGATCGGCGAGCCCGGTTGGCTGTGCAAGGTCAGCGAGCCGAGCTGGCTCGATACGTTGACGATGCGCCCGGCCAGCGAGCGACGCAGCAGCGGCAGAAAGGCCTTGGTCACGCCGACCACGGCGAACAGATTGGTGTCGAAGGTGCGCTTCCACACCTCCAGACTCTGCTGCGACGGCGTGCGCTGCATGTCGTCGATCATGATGCCGGCGTTGTTGATCAGGATGTCCAGGTGGCCATGACGCTGTTCCACCGTGCCCACGGCTGCGGCGATGCTGATGTCGTCGTTGACGTCGAGCTGGATGGCTTCCACCGGCAGGCCCTCGCCCTGCAGCTTGAGTGCGGCAGCGACCGCGTCATCGCGCTTGCGGCCGGCCAGCAGCGTGTGCACGCCGGCCTGGGCCAATTGCCGAACGGTTTCCAGGCCGATGCCGCGGGTGGCACCGGTGACCAGTGCAATTTTGCTGTTGCTCATTTCAAATTCCTTCGAATGGATGGAATGCACCGCGGCGCTTACGCCTTGACGGGTTCATGCGAGACGGCAGCCGGCGCGGCGGGTTGTTCGCCACGGGTCACCCACTTGCGCAGGGCCACGTAGAACACCGGAGTCAGGAACAGGCCGAACAGGGTCACACCGAGCATGCCGGCGAACACGGTGATGCCGGTGACCGAGCGCACTTCGGCGCCAGCGCCATGGCCGAACACCAACGGCACGGTGCCGGCGATGAAGGCGATGGAGGTCATCACGATCGGGCGCAGACGCAGGCGGCAGGCTTCCAGCGCGGCTTCGACGATGCCCTTGCCGTGCATTTCGAGTTCGCGGGCGAACTCCACGATCAGGATCGCGTTCTTGCACGCCAGGCCCATCAGCACTACCAACCCCACCTGCACGAACACGTTGTTGTCGCCACCGGTGAGCCACACGCCGAACAAGGCGGATAGCAAGGTCATCGGCACGATCAGGATCACCGCCAACGGCAAGGTCCAGCTCTCGTACAAGGCGGCCAGCACCAGGAACGCCAGCAACACCGCCATCGGGAACACGATCAACGCCGAGTTGCCCTGGATCGACTGCTGATAGCTCAGATCGGTCCATTCGATGTTCATGCCGTTGGGCAACACCTTCGGCGCCATGCCGGCCAGCGTCTGCATCGCCTGTGTGGACGAGAGCACACGCGGATCGGCTTCACCGATCAGATCGGCGGCCGGATAGCCGTTGTAGCGGATCACCGGATCCGGGCCGTAGGTCTGGCCCAGCGTGACCATGCTGCCGATCGGCACCATCTGCCCGCGATCGTTGCGGGTGCGCAGGTTGGCGATGTCTTCGACGCTGTCGCGGAACTGTCCATCGGCCTGGGCGATCACCTGGTAGGTGCGACCGAAGCGATTGAAGTCGTTGATGTACGACGAACCCAGATAAGTCTGCAGCGTGTCGAACAGATTGGTCAGCGGCACGCCCTGCGCCTTGGCCTTGTCGCGATCGACCTTGGCGTCGAGCTGCGGCACGTTGGCCTGATACGTGCCGATCGGGAACTGCATGCCCGGCGTCTGCGAGATCGCACCGGACATCGCATTGACCGCACTCTGCAACTGGCCATAGCCCAGACCGGCACGGTCCTGGATATACAGCGAGTAGCCCGAGCCCTGCCCCAGACCCAGAATCGGCGGCGGCATGAACGCAAACGCAAAGCCCTGCTGGATCTGGCTGATGCGTGCGTTGATCTCCGCATTGATCTGCTCGGCCGTGCGGCTGCGCTGGCTAAACGGCTTGAGGGTGAGGAACACCGTGCCGGTGTTGGGCGTGTTGGTGAACTGCAGCGGATTCAGGCCCGGGAACGCAATCGCGTGGTCCACGCCTTCGGTCTGCAGCGCGATCTGGGTGATCTGACGGATCACCTCGTTGGTGCGCTCCAGCGAGGCGCCTTCCGGCAATTTGGTACCGGCGATCAGGTACAGCTTGTCCTGAGTCGGAATGAAGCCGCCCGGCACCACCTTGAACATGAAACCGGTGGCCACCAGCAGCAGCAGATACACCATGAACACCGCACCGCGCTTGCCCAGCGCACGCGACACCGCGCCCTGATACTTGTTGGAGCTGGTGTTGAAGAAGCGATTGAACGGACGGAACAACCAGCCGAACAAACGATCGATCAATCGCGTCGGGCCATCCTTGGGTGCGTCGTGGGCCTTGAGCAACATGGCCGCCAATGCCGGCGACAGCGTCAACGAGTTGATCGCCGAGATCACCGTGGAGATCGCGATGGTCACCGCGAACTGCTTGTAGAACTGGCCGGTCACGCCCGACAGGAACGCCATCGGCACGAACACCGCGCACAGCACCAGCGCGATGGCGATGATCGGCCCGGACACTTCGCGCATCGCCTGATGCGCAGCGGCCAACGGGCTCAGGCCTTCTTCGATATTGCGCTCGACGTTTTCCACCACCACGATCGCGTCGTCGACCACGATGCCGATCGCCAGCACCAGCCCGAACAGGCTCAGCGTGTTGATCGAAAAACCCAGCAGATACAGTGCGGCAAACGTACCGACCACCGACACCGGCACCGCCAGCAACGGGATGATCGAAGCACGCCAGGTCTGCAGGAACAGGATCACCACCAGCACCACCAGCAGCACCGCTTCCAGCAGCGTGCTGACCACCGCACTGATCGAGTCGCGCACGAACACGGTCGGGTCATACGCAGCCGACCACGCCATGTCCTGCGGGAACTGCTTTTCCAGCTCCGCCATCTTGGCGCGCACCGCATCGGACAATTCGATCGCGTTGGCACCCGGCGACTGGAACACGCCCATGCCCACCGCGTTCTGGTTGTCCAGCTGCGAGCGCAAGGTGTAGTTGCCGGCACCCAGTTCCAGACGCGCCACATCCGACAGGCGCACGATCTCGCCGCTGTTGCCGCTGCGGATCACGATGTTGCCGAACTCTTCTTCGGTGGTGAGGCGGCCCTGCGCGTTGATCGAGAGCAGGAAATCGCTCTTGTTGGGCATCGGCTCGGCACCGAGCTGACCGGCGGAGACCTGCACGTTCTGCTCGCGGATCGCGGCGACCACGTCGCTGGCAGTGAGCCCGCGTGCGGCGACCTTGTCCGGATCCAGCCAGATGCGCATGGCGTAATCGCCCGCACCGAAGATCTGGATCTGGCCCACGCCCGGCAGGCGCGACAGCTCGTCCTTGACCTTCAGCAACGCGTAGTTGCTCAGGTACAACGAGTTGTACTTGCCTTTGGGCGAGGTCAGATGCACGACCATGGTCAGCGTCGGCGACTGCTTCTGGGTGGTGACACCCTGGCGCCGTACGTCCTCGGGCAGACGCGCCTGCGCCTGGCTGACGCGGTTCTGCACCTGCACCTGCGCCTGGTCCGGATCGGTGCCCGGCTTGAAGGTCACGGTGACCACCAGCACGCCATCGGAGCCGGCGACCGACTTCATGTACATCATGTCTTCCACGCCGTTGATGGCTTCCTCAAGCGGCGTGGCGACGGTCTCGGCGATGACCTTGGGATTGGCGCCCGGATACACCGCACGCACCTGCACGCTCGGCGGCACCACTTCCGGGTACTCGCTGATGGGCAATAGCGGCATGGCGATCAGGCCGGCAGCGAAAATGATGATCGACAGCACCGCGGCAAAGATCGGCCGGTCGATGAAAAAACGGGAAAAGTCCATTGGGGTGGTCCTGAAAGAGGTTGCCGCCAGGTGGCGGCGCGGCACAGCGGCCCCGAACCGGCCTTTTAGAAAGACCGGTGCTCATGGGTGCGATGCAGCGATGAATCAGTTCGACGCGGTGCGCTTGTCCGAGGTGGGCACCATCGCCACGGCCTTGGCATCGACCGGCATGCCAGGCATGAAGATCTTCTGCACGCCGTCGACCACCACGCGGTCGCCAACGACCAGTCCCTTGCGCACGATGCGCAGACCATCGGCAGTGCGGCCGAGCTCCACATCGCGCCGCTGCGCCTTGCCGTCCTTCTCGACCACATACACGTACTTGCGGTCCTGGTCGGTCAGCACCGCCTTTTCGTCGACCAGCATGGCCTTGAACTGGCCGCTGCCCAGCAATTGCACGTGGGCATACAGGCCAGGCGTGAACTGCCGCTGCGCGTTGTCCAGCACCGCGCGCACGCGGATGGTGCCGGTGCTGCGGGTGACCTGGTTATCCAGGAAATCCACGCGCCCGGCATGCGGGAAACCCTGCTCGCCGACCAGGCCGATGCGCACCGGCAACTCGCCGCCACGCGCGTCCGGACGCTCGCCATCGCGGGTCATCTGCGAGTAGCGCAGGAAGGTGCCTTCGTCGGCATCGAAGTAGACGAACATCTTGTCCAGCGACACCAACGTGGTCAGCACACTGGCGCTGTCGCTGGCCGTAACCAGGTTGCCGGCAGTGACCAGTGCACGCCCGGCGCGGCCGTCGATCGGTGCGCGCACGCGGGTCCAGTCAAGATTGAGCTTGGCGGTATCCACCGCAGCCTGCGCGGCCAGCACCTCGGCATCGGCCTGGTCGCCAGCGGCGCGACGCTGCTCCCAGGTTTCGGTGGAAATGGCCTGCTGCTCAGACAACTTGCGCGCACGTGCCGCTTCGCTGCGGGCCAGGTTGGCCTGCGTGCGGGCACGCACCAGCGCCGCATTGGCGCGTGCGAATTCGGCACGGTAACTGCGGTCATCGATGCTGAAGAGCACATCGCCCTTCTTCACTTCGGCGCCTTCGACATAGTTGACCTTGTCGATATAGCCGGACACGCGCGGGCGCAGCTCGACGCTTTCCACCGGCTCGATGCGGCCGCTGAATTCGTCCCACTGGCTGATTTCCTTGCTCAGCACCGGGGCGACGCTGACGCTGGGCGGCGGCGGTGCACCGGTCTCGGCGGCCTGGCTGCCGCAACCGGCCAACACGATCGCCAGTACGGCGCCCGTCAATACGGTACGCAAGGGAAAACGGAACGGGGTGGCGTTCGTAGTCATGGGGAAATCTCTCGGGTGGGGATGGGGAAATGCAGACCAGCCAGCCGGTCCGCCGACGGAGCGGCATGCAGGCGACGACTGACGGTCACGACAGGTTGTCCGGGCTGGCCAGGCCCGACGATCAACGACACGGCGGCGCGACCGACATCCACGGCGCGGATCCACTCCGGACACGCATCCTTGGCACGGCCGGGCGTACACACCGGTTGCTCGATCGACAGCAGGTGGACACGCACGCCCAGCGGCTTGGCTTCTTCGTGCAGCACCTGGGCGAGCATGCGGGTGGCCGCAGCGGCAATGGAAATATCGCCATGCGCGGCCCAAGCGCGCAGCGGGCTGCCGAGCAAGAGATAGCGGCCGCCGCCATCGGCCTCGCTCAGCAGCGGCAACAGATGGCGGGCAGCAGCCAGATGCGGCAGCACGTCGCGCTCCAGGCGGCGACGCAACGCGGTGACCGGGCGGTCCAGCAAGCGGCCGGCCTTGAGCGGGCTGCCCAGGCTGGCGATCACTGCCGTCAACGGATGTGGGCGTTGCGCCAGTTCGGTCGCCAGCGCCTGCGCGGAGGTGTCATCGGCCACCGAGCCTTGCAGGGTGTCCAACAGGGGAGAGTTGCCATGCTCCGCGCGTAGCGCATCGAGCTTGGCAGCATCGCGTCCAATCACGAGTACCCGCATGCCGGCGTCGAGCAGCGCGGCGACGATACCGGCGCCCACGTTGCCCGCGCCACCGATGACAGCCGTCTCGGATTGAACCATCCCATTCATGGGACTTTCACTCCCGACATCGGGACAATTCCGCTCTGCATCCAGCGCTCGGGCAGTCCAGCCCGTTTGGCCGGCGCACCGCCGGCCTGACGCTTCGGCGACGCTGCGAATGTGCGCGAAACACCGGCACGCGGGCTTTTCGCCGACGAAATCACTGGATCGAAGGCACCTTCAATCGCGTTGCGTGAGGTGGAGGACAAACCGAAAACGTCGCACAACCACATGGCCGTGCTCCTGCATGGAGGGGATGACGTACAAGTTAGGCCTCAAAGCAGGACTTGATTAGTCCTGATTTAGGGGAATAATCGTCCCGTAAGCGGTCCAATCCTCCTGACCCCCTGGAAGGCACCCCCATGATCCACGATCTCAACGACACCCTGATCTTCGTCAAGGTGGTCGAGCAAGGTAGTTTCATCGCCGCCGCCAACGCGCTCGGTCTGCCCAAGACCACCGTCAGTCGCAAGGTGCAGGAACTCGAAACCCGGCTCGGCGCGCGCCTGCTGCATCGAACCACGCGCCGGATCGGCCTGACCGAAGCCGGCTCGGTGTATCACGAACATTGCCAACGCATCGCCCGCGAACTGGAAGAAGCCGAAAGCGCGGTCGGGCAATTGCAGTCAGGCCCGCGCGGCTGGTTGCGCTTTACCGTGCCCTACTCGCTCGGCATCACCTGGATCGCACCGTTGCTGGGCGAATTCCATGCGCAATATCCCGAGATCCAGCTGGACATGCACCTGGGCAACGAAAAGCTGGACCTGATCGGCGGCGAAGCCGATCTGGCGCTGCGTGTCGGTGCGCTGCCGGATTCGAATCTGGTCGCACGCAAACTCGGCAGTCTGCGCACGCAGGTCTTCGCCAGCCCGTCCTATATCGAACGCTATGGCGAACCGCTGCATCCGGACGAGCTGCAGTTCCATCGCACGCTGGCACTGCGCAAGAACCGCAACGTGCACAACAACCGCTTTTTCTGGTCGCTCAGCGACGGCAGCGACGTGCGCGACTTCCCGGTCAATCCGCTGATGGTGGCCAACGATCCGGCCGCGCTCAACGGTGCAGTACTCTGCGGCGAAGGCCTGCTATTGACTGGCGATGTAATGGCCAAACCGTTCGTGCAATCGGGCCTGGTACGCCGCGTGCTCGCTGGTTGGACAGGCCCGGAGGTCGACTTCAACGCAGTGTTTGCCGGCGGCCGCTTGGTCTCGCCAAAAGTGCGCGCCTTCGTGGACTTTCTGGTCACACGGATGAACTTCGACGCCGACTACATGATGGCGCAGTGCCCGGCACGGTTGGCAGCGCAGAAAGCAGACAACGATGCGAAAGTGGAGGTGGTCACAGAGGCGAAATTGCGCGCCGAAGGCAAGCGCATCCTGGAAAACGTCACCGCGTAATACCGAATCAAGCAGCCGCCCAACGGAGTAACCCTTCTCCCTCCGGGAGAAGGTGCCCGAAGGGCGGATGAGGGTACGGTTGCACGTTTAGACGCAGTCAACATTTAGGTCAAAAGCCTAGCTACAGGTCAAAAGCCGAGTTAGTCGAGGGCGCGGTGCCCTCACCGCTCGCGGGACACGCCGCAAGTACGTCCGTGTAGGCTCGGTGGCGGCATCCATGCCGCCACACGGTCCCGCAATCGGTGAGGACACCGCACCAGAGAGTCTGCAGGCTATTTCGTTGAAAGCCTGCCTGTGGTTTGGCTTGCGCTGAGAAGCTGATCGGACACGCAGTCATTCAATCAACGCACGTCATATCCTGCTTGCAACCATATACACCGGCAATCTCGACAGGCCTTGCCCGCCCACCGTCGCGGGACCTTACGCGGCATGGATGCCGCGTAAGAGCCTACACGGACGTACTTGCGGCGTGTCCCGCGATGATGGGCGGGCAAGGGCCCTGCAGCAAACCCGCAGATCAGCCGCTCTGCAATTGATCTATCCGCACTGTCCAGTCACTACAAGACAATCGAGATGTCGATTCGTAGCGTCGTTTAGATGCAATCAAATTCTAAGTCACAAGCCGAGTCGGTTGAGGGTGCGGCACCCTCGCCAGACAGTTGGCAAGTTGCTTTATTGAAAACATGCACACCGACCATCTCGACCGGTCCTTGCCCGCCCACCGTCGCGGGACCTTACGCGGCATGGATGCCGCGTAAGAGCCTACACGGACGTACTTGCGGCGTGTCCCGCGACGGTGGGCGGGCAAGGGCCCTGCAGCCAAGTCTCAGATCAGCCGCACTTAACCAACAAAATCCGTAGCGCAAAAAAAACAGGCCGCTTTCGCGACGTGTTTTTTTTGACATCGCGGTTTCGTCAATCGACTCGCCGCGATCCACTGCGTCAAACTCAACGCATACCCGTGTTGTTACCAGTGCCCTCAGAGCGCAGCGGAATCAAACGGATTTCCACGCGACGGTTCTGTGCGCGACCGGCATCGGTGTTGTTGTCGGCGATCGGGTAACGCTTGCCGGCACCCATCGTTTCCATGCGCTCGCGCTGCACGCCTTGCGCGGTCAGATATTGCGCAACTGCGCCGGCACGCTCTTCGGACAGACGCTGGTTCACCGCATCGCTGCCGACGCTGTCGGTATGACCCACCACTTCCACCATGGTCTGGTTGTACTCGCGCAACGTAGACGCCACACCATTGAGCGCGCTGTAAAACTGCGGCTTCAATGCCGACTTGCCGAAGTCGAAGGTGATGCCATCGGGCAGGTTCAAGGTGATGTTGTCGCCCTGGCGCTGCACTTCGATACCGGTGTTGGCAGTACGCTCGCGCAGCGCACGCTCCTGACGATCCTGGTACTGGCCCACGGCCGCGCCACTCAACGCGCCGATACCTGCGCCGACCATCGCGTGCTGACGGCGTTCGGTGGCGCTGTCGCCGGTGAGCAACCCTGCAGCGACACCAATGGCGGTACCGATCAGCGCATTGCGGCCGGTGCGGTTCTGCTGTTGGGTCTGATCGCCGTACTGGTCGCGCTGCACATACGAGCCGCCGGTCGCGCAAGCGGACAGCGCAATGGCGCTGGCCAGGGCAACGGCCAGACTCTTGGTAGCTGCTGGGGACATGGTGTTCTCCTGTGGCCGGACCATCCGGCACTCAATCGTGTCGGCGAGGATAAACAGACCAACGCGACTGGCACATGATGAAAGCGGCCGCAGATTGCCTGCGACAGGTACTGCATTCAGGAAAACGGTTCCGGTTATCCCCGCGTCTTCGCATACGCCGCCAACGCCGCGTCGCGGCCTTCGGCCAAGCCAATGATCGGCGTGCGCGGGTACTCCGGTGCGAATCGCGCCAACGATAATGGAGACAACCACGGCGCGAAACGCTCCTTCACCGCAAGCTTGCCCAGCTCCGGCACCCAGCGTGTGATGTAAGCCGCCTGGGGATCGAATTTCTCCGCCTGCGTCACCGGATTGAACACGCGAAAATACGGCGCCGCATCGGCACCGGTACCAGCGACCCATTGCCAACCCAAGGTGTTGTTGGCCAGGTCCGCATCCACCAGCGTGTCCCAGAACCAGCGCGCCCCTTCGATCCAGTGGATGCGCAAATGCTTGCACAACAGACTCGCCACGATCATACGCACACGGTTGTGCATCCAGCCGGTGTGCCAGAGCTGACGCATGCCGGCATCGACGATCGGAATGCCGGTGCGGCCGCGCTGCCAGGCCTGCAACGCGACCGGGTCGACCTTGGCCCAATCGAAGCCTTCGAAGCGCGGATTGAGATTCTGGTTGGTTGTATCGGGAAAGTGATGCAACAAGTGGTACGCAAAATCGCGCCAGCCCAACTGGCGGATGTAACCATCGATCTCTGCGCTGTTGCGCGCGTTGCGGTTGGCTTCCAGCGTGCTGGCGATCCGCCATGGCGCGATCTCGCCGAAATGCAGATGCGGCGACAGCTGCGAGGTGCCGACCCGATCGGGCCGATCGCGGTTTTCGCGATAGCCCGACAGCGCGCCGTCGATGAAAATCTCCAGCATCTCGTGCGCCCCGGCCTCGCCAGGCTGCCAGTGCTCCCAGAAACCCTGATCCCAGTCCAGCTTCGGCACTAACTCCAGCGTCTCCAGCGCAGCGCTTTTCAACGTCGCAGGCAGCGCTGGCAGGCTGCGTGGCGCAGCAACTGCAGCGGGCAACTGCAGTTGCGTGAGTGCGTTGCGCCAGTACGGAGTGAAGACCTTGTACGGGCCGCCCTGCTGCGTCGACAACTGCCACGGCTCCATCAACAGCGCGGCATTGCAGCTCTGCACCTCGACGCCGCGCTCGCGCAAGCTGCGCTTGATCTGCGCATCGCGCGGTTGGGTGGCCGGTTCGTACTTGCGGTTCCAATACACCGCCACCGCACCGGTCTGGGCGATCACCTCATCCAGCACCTGGGCGCTGTCGCCCGCGCGAATCACCAGGCCGCTGCCGAGCGCGCGCAATGCAGCGTCCAAGGCAGCCAACGAGCGATGCCGCCAACTGCGCGAAGCGGCACCGGGCGTCCACTCGCCTTCTTCGTGCGGCGCATCGATATACAGCGGAATCGGGGCATGCCCGGCATCCAGCGCAGCGCGCAAAGCCGGGTTGTCCTGAAGGCGCAGATCGCGACGGAACCAGACGATGGCGTAGGACATACGAACTCGGCAGCGACGATAGGGCTGCGCAGCATAAGCCAGCAGGTGCAACGATGGCGCGATGCAGAGGCGAGCCCCCCCTCGCCCGTCTGAGAGCAGCCAACAAACCCTCTCGAACGCTGTAGCGATGGCGGTAACGTGTTGGCCACGCTCGCCTTCGTTGACGAGTGAACTGATGTCGGGAATGGCAGCGACATCGATCGGATCGAAAGGCGCCGATCAGACCGCACCGCATCGACCGGCCGCATGCACTGCTGGCAACCATGCACACCGATGCTCTTGACTGGTCCTTGCCCGCCCACCGTCGCGGGACCTTACGCGGCATGGATGCCGCGTAAGAGCTTACAAGGATGTACTTGCAGCGTGTCCCGCGATGGTGGGCGGGCAAGGGCCCTGCAGCCAAGCCACAGATCAACCGCTCCACACCTGATCTATCCGCGCTGTCTGACTACTCAAGACAACCGAGTTATCGAGTCATCGTGTCGTGTGGATGCAGTCAAAAGCTGAGTCGGTCGAGGGCGCGATGGCCTTACCGTCCCTGGGGGCTCGGTGGCGGCATCCATGCCGCCACACGGTCCCGCAAGCGGTAAGGCCATTGCGCCTGCCAACATTGTCGTGGACTGACGGGAACCACAAAGCCGGCCGCACCCGCCTTACAGTGAACGTGGTCGGTTCTGTCAGCGACACTAAACGCAGATCCGCTTACTCGAAACTGCCCACCGAATCGTGCGCCAGATTGTCGAAACGGGTGTATTCGCCGAAGAATTTGAGCTTGCACGAGCCGGTAGGACCACCGCGGTGCTTGCCGATGATGATCTCGGCCAGGCCCTTGTCCGGCGAGTTTTCCTTGTTGTAATAATCGTCGCGGTAGATGAACACGATCATGTCGGCGTCCTGCTCGATTGCGCCGGATTCGCGCAAGTCGGCCATCACCGGGCGCTTGTCGGTCCGCGTTTCCAGCGAGCGATTGAGCTGCGACAACGCAATCACCGGCACATTGAGTTCTTTGGCCAGTCCCTTGAGACCACGCGAAATCTCCGAGATTTCGGTCGCGCGGTTTTCGCTGTTGCCCGGCACCGACATCAGCTGCAGATAGTCGATGACGATCAGGCCCAGATCGTGCTCGCGCTTGAGCCGGCGGCACTTGGAGCGCAGCACTTCCGGCGACACGCCCGGCGTGTCGTCGATGAAGATCTTAGTTTCCTTCAACATCTTGATCGCACCGGTCACGCGCGCCCAATCCTCGTCTTCCAGCGCACCGGTACGCAGGCGCTGAGCGTTGATGCGGCCATTGGACGAGATCAAGCGCATCGCCAGCTGCGAGGCCGACATTTCCATCGAAAACACCGCAACGCCTTTCTTGGACTTGATCGCGGCGTATTCGGCAATGTTCAACGCCAGCGTGGTCTTGCCCATCGCAGGACGTGCGGCCAGGATGATCAGATCGGTCGGCTGCAGGCCGGCGGTCATCGCATCGAAATCGGTGTAACCGGTCGGCAGGCCAGTGATGTTGCCGCCGTTTTCGAAACGGTTACGCAGCTCTTCGAACGCATCTTTCAAGGCGCCCGGCATCGCCACGAAGTCGGTGCGCCCGCGTGCGCCGGCTTCGGCGATCTTGAACACCGCTTTTTCCGCCGACGCCAACAGCTCCACGCTTTCGCGGCCTTCCGGCTGGAAGCCATCGTTGACGATGGTGGTGCCGACCTCGATCAGCTGCCGCAACACCGCCTTGTCGCGCACGATTTCGGCATAGGCGGCGATGTTGGCCGCCGACGGCGTGGTGCTGGCCAGCTCGATCAGATAGGCGCCATCGGCCACCTGCTCCAGCTTGCCTTGCGATTCGAACCATTCGCCCAGCGTCACCGCATCGAACGGGCGGTCTTTCTCGTTCAACTCGCGAATCGCGCGGTAGATCAGCCGGTGGTCGCGGCGGTAGAAATCGTTGTCGGTGAGCTGGTCGTTGACCCGGTCGAACGCCTCCGGCGCCAGCATCAACCCGCCAAGCACAGCCTGCTCGGCCTCGACCGAATGCGGCGGCACACGCAGCTGGTCCAGCCGCGGCTCGGGACGATCGTAATCGTCGTCGTCGCGATCGCGATTGCGTTTGGAACGGAAACCAGGACGAGCGGACATGGACAAACAGACCTGACGCTAGGGAGACGAGGGCAGGAAGCATAGTCATCGACGGCGTCGACGACCATGCACAACTCTGTGGATAACCGGTGCACAGCCGGTGCATCACGTTCTACGCGCCGGCTGTCGCAGCAGCCGCGACCCCTGCCCCGCCTGCGTTTTGGCCGCGTGGCCGGGTCCGCCCGGCGCAGTGCGTCAGGCGGACCACATCACCTACGACTCAGCGCTTGAGCTGCTCGATCAAGCCCAGGAACGAGTCGATAAAGCCCTGCAGAAACGCGCGGCTGTCGGCGTTGGCGATCTGATCGTCGGCACCGAACAAGCCTTCCTTGTACTGCAGGAACACTTCCGGCTGGCCGAGCACATGCATGTTCAGATACGACAGCACATTGCGCAGATGCTGCTGCGCGGTCGCCGTACCGATCGCTCCGACCGAGATGCCGACCACCGCCGCCGGCTTGCCGGAGAACGCGCTATCGCCATACGGCCGCGAGCCGGTGTCGATGGCATTCTTGAGCACGCCGGGGATCGAACGGTTGTATTCGGGGGTCACGAACAACACCGCGTCGGCGGCACGCACCTGCTGCTTGAAACGGGTGCCCTGAGCCGGGAAATCCGCATCGTTGTCCTGGTTGTACAGCGGAATATCGCCGATCTCCAGATACTCGAACACCGCCTTGTCGCCGGCCAGGTGCTCCAGCGCGCGCGCCAACTGGCGGTTGTAGGACGCTGCGCGCAGGCTGCCGACCAGGACGGCGATGGTGATCTTGCTCATGGGGGACGCTCCGTGGAAACAGGGCCCCACCCTACCCAGCGCGATGCTCAGAGTCGGTGAAGTGCCGCCCGGCACCGGGCGATCAACCGCAGATGCATGCACACGGCGGCGTCTCAATCTGCAAGGCGTTAACGCCCCTACCCGGCCTGATGTCCGAGCGGCAGCTTCAAGCGTCAGAAACAACTCGGCAACGGCAGCGCGGTCTCGAACACCGCGCAATGGTTGGTCGCCGCGCGCAAGATCAACACGTTGACCGAGATCAGCGCGTCATCGCCGCCCGCTGCGCACGCCAGTGCGCCTGCCAGGCCTGGAACATCAGCACTGTCCACAGATGCGTATGCCATTTGCGCTCGCCGCGGTTGAAGTCGCGCCACAGCCCGGCCACGGTGTCGGCAGCGAACACACCCTCGCGCTCCAGCGTGCCGTGCGCCAGCAGATCGTCGGCCCAGCCGTTCAGATCGCCGCGCAGCCACGCGCTGACCGGCGCGCCAAAGCCGCGCTTGCCGCGGTAGACCATCGGGTCGGGCAGATAGCGGCACAGCACGCGCTTGAGCAGGTATTTGCTGACCCCGTCGCGGTACTTCAACGACAACGGCAGCGACCAGGCGAACTCTGCCACGCGCCAATCCAGCAACGGCGCACGCGCTTCCAGCCCCACCGCCATGGTGGTGCGGTCCACCTTGCACAGCAGATCGTCGGGCAGATAGGCGGCGAAGTCGGCCAGCATCATCGCGTCGGCCGGTGTGCCGGAGCCATGCAACGGGTCGGCCAGGCTGTAGAAACTGTCGGGTTCGGTCGCGCCCAGCACCACCGCGGCCGGGTCGCGCCAGCGCGAAATGCGATTGCGATAAATATCCCCGATGCCGCGTGCGCCGGCTTCGGCTACCAGCGCGGCCAGACCACCGGTGCGCGAGGATTCGCCATTGCGACGCGCCGCCAACGCCATCAGCTTTCGCAGCGGGCCCGGCACCAGCCCATGCATGCGCCAATTGCGCAGCGCGCGCTGGTAACGCCCGTAGCCGAAGAACAACTCGTCGCCACCGTCGCCGGACAGCGCCACCGTTACCCGGCCACGCGCCAGCCGTGCGACCAGTGCAGTGGGCACCTGCGAGGCATCGGCAAACGGCTCGTCGAACATGTCCGGCAAGCTCGGCACCACCGCCAAGGCGTCGGCACCGCTAACGTAGAGCTCGGTGTGGTCGGTGTGCAGGTGCGTGGCCACTTCGCGCGCCAGCGGTGCTTCGTCGTGGTGCGAGCCTTCGAATCCGATGCTGAAGGTGTGCACCGGCTGGCTGCTCTGCGCCTGCATCATCGCGGTGACGATCGACGAGTCGGTGCCGCCGGACAGGAATACGCCCACCGGCACATCCGCCACCATGCGCAGCGCCACCGCATCGCGCAGCACCGCATCGAGTTGTTCTTCGGCCTGCGCGTCGCTGCCGGTGAACGGCGCAGCCAGGGCGCGCTGCATCGCTTCGCGCGCGTTCCAGAACGGTTGCTGCGCCTGATCCGGCCGATGTGCCGCCGCGCCGGCCGCCACCGCCTGCGCATCCAGCCGAAGCACCCGGCCGGGCATCAGCTTGAAGGTGCGCTCATGGATGCAGGCCGGCGCCGGGATGTAACCCAGCCGCAGCAGCAAGGTCAGCGCATCGCGGTCCACGCCGTTGTCGAAATCGGGGTGCTGCCACAGCGCCTTGAGTTCAGACCCGAACACCAGCGTGTCGCCGGCCCAGCCGTAGTACAGCGGCTTCTTGCCGACGCGGTCGCGCGCCAGCGACAGGCAGGTGTCGCGTTCGTCCCACAGGGCGAGTGCGAACATGCCGTTGCAGCGGGTCAGGGTGTCGTCCAAGCCCCACTCCACCACCGCAGCCAACAGCACTTCGGTATCGGAGTGGCCACGGAAACGATGCCCGAGCGCCGACAGGGCCGCACGCAGCTGCGCGAAGTTGTAGATCTCGCCGTTGTAGGCCAGTACGTAACGGCCGTCGGCCGAGCGCATCGGCTGATGGCCGAGCGGCGACAGATCCAGAATGCTCAGCCGCTGATGCGCCAGCGCCACGCCCGCCTGTGCATCGCACCAGGTGCCAGCATCGTCGGGCCCGCGATGGCGCAAGGCCGCACCCATCGGCCGCACCAGCGCGTCGAGCTGTTCGCCATGCAGGCGCGGCGACGCCAGCAGCAGTCCTGCCAATCCGCACATCGTCAGTGCTCCTGCAGCTTGCGCATCGCGCGCGCGCCGCTCATGCCGGCACCGAGGCGGATGCAGGCGCCGGCATCGCGATGAAACCGGGCAAGGCCTGCACGCGCTGCAGCCAGGCGCCGATCGCCGGCCAGCGTTCCAGATCGAAGCCGCCGTCTTCGGCGCAATGGGTGTAGGCGAACAGCGCGATATCGGCGATGCCGTACTCGCCACCGGTAAACCAGGCGTGCTGCTGCAGATGCTGTTCCATCACCGCCAGCGCCTGCTCGCCACGTGCGCGCAGCTGCGGCAGTTCGGCCCGGCGCGCCGCATCGCGCGGCGTCCACAGGCTGATGAAACGCGCCACCGCCACATATGGCTCATGGCTGTACTGCTCGAAGAACATCCAGCTCAAGGCCTGCGCGCGCTGCCACGCGTCGGTGGGCAGGTAGGGCGTGCCTTCGGCCAGCCAGAACAGGATCGCATTGGATTCGGTCAGCACACGGCCGTCGTTGCGCTCCACCATCGGCACCTTGCCGTTAGGATTTTTGGCCAGATACTCGGGCGTGCGGGTCTGCCCCGCGGCGCTGTCGACCTCGACCCAGTGATAGCGGCTGCCCAGTTGCTCCAGCAACAGCCGCACCTTGTAGCAGTTGCCGGAACTGGACATGCCATGGACGGTCAACGGGGGACGCACGGTCGACATCAAGCTGGCTCCGCGGCAACAACGAGGGGGCTGGCAGTGTCACAGCCCGGCGCATCTTTGCAAAGCCCTGCCGGATTGCGCGACACAGCCGCACAACGGTTACCTGGACCGATGCATCTACTGGCGGGCGCGCCAGCGCTGACGAGTACGCAACGCAGACCATGCCGACACGTCCGCAGTGTGACCAGGGCATCCGATTGCCGCATGCCGAAGCCGCAGACGGCTCGGCACACCGCCGCCGACACGATGGGATGCAAGCGCAACGTGTCAGTACATCGCCACCAAGGCTACCGGCACACCCAGCACCGCAATCAGCACGCCCAGCGCCGACAGCGTCAATGCCACTGCGCCGAATGCGCGTGCACGCCCGCAGCCGGCCGCACCCGCCACCGCCTGCACCGCGCACACCGACCACCACAGCACGCCCAGCATCAGCAACAGCGCGCACATCGCCAGCTGCGCCACGCCGGCCGGATCGCTTGCGCCGGTATGCAGCAACGCAATATTGCCGGCGAGTGCGACCAACGCCGCGAGCAGGCAGACCAGCCACGGCAAGGCGCAGCCCAGCACGGCCGGCAACAACCGCCCGACCTGCGCCACGCACCCCATCCAGCGCAGCACCTGCCTGAGCAACACGCAGCTCAGCACGGCGATCGCCACCACCGCCAAGACACCTAGCCCCTTCGCCCACCACGGCAAGGCATGCAGCCCCATCCATGCCGACAACAGCGTGGCCAGCGCAAACACGCTCCAGGCGCTCCAGCGCAAACCGGCCTGCTGCGGCATGCGCTGCGCGGTGGCGTATGGATCGAACACCATCCCGCCCAGTCCGCCGCCGCGCCACCACACCAGGCACGCCAGCAGCAACACGATCAACACCAGCAGCCCGGCCGCCGGATAGCTCAGCGCACTCCAGTCGGCCTCAGGCCTGCGCCGCTGCGGCTTGAAATCGTGATTGAAGTACAGCAGGTCGCGCGCACGCTCCATGTCGGCCGCTGCGCGCGCCACGCCATCGGCGGGGATGCGGTCGGTGAACCGCTGCCATTCGCCCACGATGACGATGCGCCCATCGTGCATGGAGACCGTGCGCGAGAACCGGAACCACGGGTTGGCGACGATCTGTTCTTCCGGTTTCACCCGTATCACCGGATCGGTCTGCACCCGTACGGTCTGCCGCGCCCGTTGCGGCCCGCCCAGCGCCAATGGCCGCTTGCGCGCCTGTTTCGGCAAGGCATCCATCCACTCGCCGAGCTGAAACAGCGGGAAGCCGACCTCGTCGCCCTCCTCTGCCGGCCACTCCAGGCGATAGGTTTCGTGCGTGCGCACATCGAGCGCATCGGCATCGTCGATGCTGGGTAAGTCGACCTGGGTCAGCGCGGTGTAGTACTTCTGCATGAACTCCAGATAGTGCTCACCAACCGTTTCTGCGCCATGGTCTTCGAAGCTGGCAGACACGCGATCGCCGCGGCCTTGGCGATAACGCGTGTCCACGGTAAAGCTCGCCACGCGCTGCGGTTTGCGCAGTGAGATCGCCACCTCCTCGTTCACTTCGATCTGCGGCAGCGTCGGCATCGGCGATGGCACTGCGACCAATCCGCTCTGCCCGGCCAGCACCGGCAACCCGCGCACGAACGGCAATGGCCGGCGCTGGGCCAGCGCGCCGTCTTCGCGATCGCGCGTGGCATCCACCCAGACCTCGCCCTGCGGCAGATGCGCGCGCACCACCACATGATCGAACGCGTAGGGACTGGGCAGCCGTGCATCCAGGCCATGGCCCTGGTCGCTGTTGACCAGCACCGGTTCGGCGCGAATGCCGGCCAGTTGCAGCAGCGCGATCAACAGCGTCGCCTTGTCCTTGCAGTCGCCATAGCGATTGCGCAGCGTCACTTCCGGTGCGTGTGGCGCGTGCGAGTTCTCGCCCATGTCCAGGCCGACGTAGCGGATCTCGCCCTGCACGAACGCCACCGCGCGCAACAACGCATCCTGCGGGTCGTCGCTGCGCAGTTGCAGACTGCGCACCATGCTGGCGGCAACCTGCGCATCCTTGAACGCGCGCGGATACAGCTGCGCTGCCCATGCCGCCACCGCTTCCCAATTGCCGGCGGTGGAGAGTTCGATCAAGCCATAGGCATCGACATCGTCCGGCGCGTCTTTTTCTTCCTGCACTGCTGCGATATTGCGTGCGGCGATCTCCAGCGAGGCCACCTCACCGGCGCGGCTGACGTTGCGGCTGAAGCCCGGCGCGCTCACCCGCCACTGCAACGGCATGGCGGCGGGATACCGCACGCGCACGCGGCGCTCGCCCAGCGCCACGCCATAGCGCGCCTCGAACACGTCGTAATAGCCCTTGCCGAACACCGGATTGCTGCCGGTGGTGGTCACGGCATAGTCGACCCGGTCGCCGACGCGCAGGTCCGGCAAGGTAATCGACAGCGTCAGCGCGCCATCGATCAAGCCTTGTTCCAGCCCGCTCTCGCGACGCAACCTGGCGTAGTGCGCCCGACTGCGCATGTCGATGCGCTTGCCGTCGCGCCAGACATCCAGGCTGTTGAGTTCCAGGCGCTGGTATTGCGGCTGGTAATCGATGGAAATCTGCCCGGCTTCGTCCAGGCTTTTGGCGCGCTGCACGCTGTAGCTGAGCCGGCGATACGCCTGCGGCGCGGCGCCGGTGAGATCGATCTGATCGGACACCAGCTCATAACGCATGCCATTGGCGCCAGGCACCTTGTCGGGCACTGCATCGGCCACCACCCAGGCCGGCGGCGGCGCCATGTTCGGCGCCTCGTTGGCCTGCACCGGCGCGACCATCGCGATGGCAGCGATCACACACAGCATCCAGAACACGCCTCGCAGGCGTCGCCTCACATCCTTGCTGATCAACATCCACTCCTTGTCAGAACGCATTGAGTCCGGTCAGCGCACGCCCCACCACCAACTGATGCACGGTTTCGGTGCCCTCGTAGGTGATCACCGATTCCAGGTTCAGCGCATGCCGGATCGCCACATGCTCGGTGGTGATGCCGGCCGCGCCCAGCAGATCGCGGCACTCGCGTGCCACGTCCAGCGCCATGCGGCAATTATTCCATTTTGCCAGCGAGATCTGTTCCGGCCGCAGCGTACCGGCTTCTTTCAGGCGCCCCAGCTGCAACGCCAGCAATTGCGCGGTGGAAATCCGCCGGGCCATGTCGGCCAGTTTGATCTGCGCGCTTTGCGTGGCCGCCAGCGGCCGGCCGAACAGAATGCGCTGCCCGCTATAAGCCAGTGCTTCGCGCAGACAAGCCACCGCCGCACCGATCGCGCCCCAGGCAATGCCGTAACGCGCCTGATTGAGGCAACCCAGCGGCGCCTTCAAACCGGCCGCGTTCGGCAGCCGCATCTGCTCCGGCACGTAGACATTGTCCAGGAACAAACCCGAGGTCACCGACGCGCGCAGGCTCATCTTGTGGGCGATGTCCTGCGCACTGAAACCGGCGCTACTGGTCTCGACCAGAAAGCCGCACACGCCATCGTCGGTATGCGCCCAGATGATCGCAAGGCCAGCGATGCTGCCGTTGGTGATCCACATCTTGGACCCGTTCAAGCGCCAGCCATCGCCCTCGCGCACCGCACGGGTGGTCATCGCCGCCGGATCCGAGCCGCCCTGCGCTTCGCTCAATCCGAAGCAGCCGATCAAACGGCCCGCCGCCATCTCCGGCAACCAGCGTTGCCGCTGTTCGTCGCTGCCGTAGGCATGGATCGGATACATGCACAGCGACGATTGCACGCTGACGAAACTGCGCAGGCCGCTGTCGCCGCGCTCCAGTTCCTGGCAGATCAGCCCGTAGGCCACCGCACCCAGACCGGCGCCACCATCGCGCACTGGCAGGCTGGCGCCCAGCAATCCCAGCTCTGCCAGTTCCGGCACCCATTCGCTGGGGAAGCGCCCCGCATCGAAGGCATCGCCGATCGCCGGCAACACCCGTGTGTCGGTGAAGCGGGCCACCGCGTCCTGCACCGCGCGTTCCTCGTCGGTCAGCAGCGCGCGTACATCGAACAGATCATCAGGGCGCACCGGCATGCTGGCTTCCACCACAGGAGAAGCGGCGATTATCTGCCAGTTGCCTGCCGAACATTGCATCGCCTTACTCAGCGCGTCCGCCTGCATGCGCTGGTCGCAGGCAGTGCCTGAAAACGAAAAGAGCCGGCAATGCCGGCTCTTTTCTTGCTATCGCAGCGATCCTGGGCGGATGACTGCCAGCGATTTACTGACGCGTGCTGCCCGCATCCACACGAACGCCCTTGTCACTGGCCGTCGAAGCGGTCTGGGTCACCAGCTGACCGTCGACCACCGGCAGACGATCGCTGGCCGGCTTGTCGTTCATACGCACGGTCTTCTCGAAACCGTCGTAGCGGTAGGT
Organism: Xanthomonas sp. NCPPB 3959; assembly: GCF_056675575.1. NCBI lineage: Bacteria > Pseudomonadati > Pseudomonadota > Gammaproteobacteria > Lysobacterales > Lysobacteraceae > Xanthomonas > Xanthomonas sp. NCPPB 3959. Next base: position 62,786 of record NZ_JBWWVR010000008.1, on the reverse strand, counting down.
TACGTCGTAGGCCACCACGTTGTCGGCATCGCCCAGCGAGATGCGCTCGCCCGGCTTGCTGTCCATGCGCATGGTGCCGGTAGTGCCATCGGCGTTGCGGTAGGTCACGTCATAGCCGACCACACGCGAGGACTGCGAGTTGGCGTTTTCGGTATGGCACTGGCGCTCGGTGCGGTCCACCACGCGGCCACCGACATGATTGCGGTCCACACGGTTGCCGACCATGCCGCCACCGACTGCACCGGCCACCGTGGCCAGCTTGCGGCCATTGCCGCCGCCGACCTGGTTACCCAGCAGGCCGCCGATCACCGCGCCAGCGACGGTGCCGCCGACATTGCCGTCGCGCTCGGGCAGACGTTCCTGCACCACTACGTCGCGGCAGACTTCGCGCGGCGAGGAGCTGGTGGTGGTTTCGCGGATGGCGGCGCTGTTGACGACCTGCGCGTACTGCGGCTCGCGCTCGGTGATCGGGGCGACCTTGACCACGTCGGCGTATTCCAGACCACGCGGTGCCGGCTCGCCGTTGGCGACGAAATCGCCGGACGACGGGCGATTGTTCATGAAGGCGGCCGTGGCCACGCCTCCGACCAGCAACGCACCAGCAGCGACCAGTATAGTTGTCGTATTGCTCTTCATGATCCAGCTCCGTGCGGACACGCCGCGTTGTTGACGGCGTGATTCCAGCACGCGAACCCTGAACGAAAACGCCCTCGCTCATGAATGCCGTCGTTAAGTTCAGCTAGCGGTTACTTCATGCACTTCTAACAGCCGGAGCATTCGCATGCGAAATCCCCTGACCTCGCGCGCCCTGGACTGGGCCAGCAAGCTGCGCTACCCCACCTTGTTCAAGTTGGCGGCCGCGCTGTTTCTGGTGGACTTGGTGATCCCGGACCCGATCCCGTTCCTGGACGAACTGTTGTTCGGCCTGACCACGCTGCTGTTGGCCAACTGGAAAACGCGCAAGGCGCCCCTGCCCGCGCCGGTGCGCCGCGATTGATGCAGCTGGTCGATAGCCACTGCCACCTGGATGCCGGCGAGTTCGACCACGATCGCGGCGCCGTGATCGCACGTGCGCAGGCCGCCGGTGTCGGGCAGCAGGTGATCCCGGCGATCACCGCCGCCAGTTGGCCCGACCTGCGCACCGTCTGCACCCAGGCGCCGGGGCTTTATCCCGCCTATGGGCTGCATCCGATCTTTCTGGATCAGCATCGTCCCGAGCATCTGGAGCTGCTGGCCGAGTGGATCGAGCGCGAGCGCCCCTGCGCCATCGGCGAGTGCGGGCTGGATTTCTATCTTGAGGGACTGGATGCGCAACTGCAGCGCGATTACTTCGAAGGCCAATTGCAGTTGGCCAGGCGCTTCGATCTGCCGCTGATCGTGCACGCGCGCCGCGCTACCGAAGAAGTCATCGCACGCATCAAGGCAGTTGGCGGCCTGCGCGGCGTGGTGCACAGCTTTGCCGGCAGCCCCGAACAGGCGCAGCAACTGTGGAAGCTGGATTTCATGATCGGCCTGGGCGGCCCGGTGACCTACCCGCGCGCCAACCGCCTGCGCGGTCTGGCCGCAACGATGCCGCTGGACTATCTGCTGCTGGAAACCGATGCGCCGGATCAGCCCGACGCCGGCATCCGCGGCCAACGCAACGAGCCGGCCTACCTGCGCACGGTGCTGGCCTGCATCGCGCAGCTACGCGGCGAGCCGGAAGAGCGCATTGCCGCGCAGACCAGCGCCAACGCGCGGCAGCTGTTCGGATTGCCTGACCTGGCTTTGCCCGGCTGATGCCGGCGCGCTGCCGAAGCGCGCCATGTACAAACGTTACGAACTTGCAGCCACCTCGGCGGCCGGCGACGCAGCGGCGGCAACCACCTTTGGCTTGAGCAACATCTCCAACGCCTTGCCCACTGCCACAAACGCGAAGGTGCCGGTGATATGCGTGGCGGCGCCCAGCCCTGCCCCGCAATCCAGCTTGAGCGTGGCATCGGCATCCAATTGCGGGCGAATGCCGCACACGCTGCCGTCGGCCTGCGGGTATTTGACGTTTTCCAGCGAGTACACCGCCGGCACGCCGAAGTAACGCTGCGGATTCTTGGGGAAATTGAACTCGCTGCGCAGCTTCTTGCGGATCAGCGCCAGCATCGCATCGTGCTCGGTGCGCGAGACATCGCGCACCCGCACCAGCGTGGGGTCGGTGCGCCCACCAGCGGCGCCCACCGTGAGCAAGGGCAACTTGCGCCGGCGGCACCAGGCGATGGTTTCCACTTTCACCCGGAAGCTATCGCAGGCATCGATCACCAGATCGAAGTCATCGCCAAGCAGGCTTCCGATATTGCCGGCGGTGAGAAACGACTCCACCGCATCGGCGGCGATCTCCGGATTGATCGCCACACAGCGCTCGGCCATCGCGCGCGCCTTGTTGCGTCCGTATTGCCCGGCCAATGCCGGCAATTGTCGATTGGTGTTGGACACGCACAGGTCGTCGGCATCGATCAGGCGGATGTGCCCGACGCCGGTACGCGCCAGCGCCTCCACCACCCACGAGCCCACGCCCCCCATCCCGACCACCGCCACACGGCAGGCCGACAGCCGCTCCACCGTGCCGACTCCGTACAGCCGGTCGATACCGGCAAAGCGTTCACGCCATTGTGCTTTCATCGGCCTATTTTACGCGCGCCGCTCAACAAGCGCTTGCTTACCCCCGCGCCCTCACCGGGCCTTCAGTGGAGCCGCCATGTCCGCCACACCCCCTCACCAATCACGTGCGTCCCGCTACGCCTTCATGTTGATACTTGGCTCGTTGATCGGCCTGGTCTGCAGCGTGATGGTGGCGCGCGCGCTGCAGGCCAGGCGCAACCCGGTGCCGGACAGCCTGATGCAGGTGATGGCCTACCAACTGCGCTCTTTACAAGCCGGTGCCGGCGAGGTCTGCAACCCGACGCAACAGCAAGCACGACTGCAATCGCTACGTCTGCTTGCAGACGAACTGGAACCCGCATTTGCAGACATCGGCGAAGACCGCCGCTTTGGCGAGCATGCGCAGGCGCTGCGTGCCGCATTGGATCAGGCGCAGCGCGCGCCATTGCACGATTGCGCCGCGATTGCTGCAGTCAAAACACCGCTGTCGGACGCCTGCGACGCCTGCCACCGTGACTTTCGATGAAGAACGCGCTCGGGTTTCGTTAAGCCTGGAGCGATCCAGTTGGCAGACCGTTCACCTGGACCACCACAGGATGACGTCGCCGCGGCCCTGACCGCTTTTCGAACCACCCCGGAGAGATTTCATGAAGACCCGACTGCTCGTCATTGGCCTGGCTGCAACCACCACCCTGGTTGGCTGCGCCACCTCTCAACCTCAGTACGGCAGCTATCGCGGCGACCGCGGTTACGACCAGGGGCAGTCGCAGCAGGCGCGCTGCGTGGATTGCGGCATCGTGACCCGCATCGATGAAGTCGGCCCCACCCGCAGCGCGCCCACCGGCACCGGCGCAGTGCTCGGCGGCATCGTCGGCGCGGTGGCCGGCCGTCAGATCTCCAAGGAGACAGGCGGCAGCAAGGGCAACAAGAACGTCTCGGCCGTGGCCGGTGCCGCCGCCGGCGCGCTGGCAGGCAACGCGATCCAGAACAACGTCACCAGCGACAGCTTCGATGTGCAGGTGCGCATGGACGATGGGCGCGTCATCGTGGTGAACCAGCGCGACCTGGCCGGCGTGCGCGAAAACGCCTATGTGCGCGTGGTCAACGGCAAGGTCGTGCTGCGCTGATCGGCTTACCCGCTGAGTGACATGACAGAAAGGCCCGGCAACGGGCCTTTCTGCTGTTTGCGTGGTGGCTTGAAGGTGCTGCGCTGCGCTCTAGACCACCTGTACCGCATCGGCCTGTAGGCCTTTCTGCCCTTGCACGACGGTGAAGCTGACCTTCTGACCTTCCTTGAGACTCTTGAAACCCTGGATCTGGATCGCGCGGAAATGGACGAACACGTCCTCGCCGTTTTCGCGACTAATGAATCCAAAACCCTTGGCATCGTTGAACCACTTCACGACACCATTCTCGCGTTCGATGTTGGACATCTCGACTGACTCCCTACGACACTGTGGTGGACTGGCGGTGGTCGCTGTGATTGCAAGGAGGAGCCGAGGTACAAGGATGTAGCGGATCGAACGATCTACCGCATCAGGCCACGATTCACGGTGACCGTTGCAAACAGCAGCGCTGGCAACTTAACCCGCACAAAACGATTTTTCAAGAACCCCTTGCGCATTTTTGTCAAGCCTGAAACGGGATATTTCTAAACCATATGGACACCACCGTCGTTTATTACATCCTGGCCGGCGTGCTGGTGCTGATCGGTCTGGCCGGAGTCATCCTGCCCGCGCTACCGGGCCTGCCATTGGTGTTCGTGGGGTTGCTGGTGGCTGCCTGGGCCGATGGCTTCGTCCACGTCGGCTGGATCGCGCTGGTGATCCTCGGCCTGATCACCGCGCTGTCGTTCGCGATCGACTTTCTGGCCACCGTGTACGGCGCAAAGCGCGTCGGCGCCAGCAAGATGGCGTTATGGGGATCGGTGATCGGCTCGATCATTGGCATCTTCTTCATGCCGATCGGCTTGTTTATCGGCCCGTTTGCCGGGGCGTGGATCGGCGAATACTGGCAGACCCGCAAATCCGACCAGGCCACCAAGGTCGGCATCGGCACCTGGATCGGCATCATGCTGGGCACCGCGAGCAAGCTGGCGCTGGGTCTGTGCATGCTTGGCGTGTTTGCGATCGCCTGGTTTTTCTAGTCAGTCGCTCTAGCGACCACTGACGTTGGTGGCGCCAGACGGTTGTTTGAGCTAGACGGCTGCTTCGGTGTTGGCAGCGCGGGCAGGTATTGATCTGTCGCTGCCCCGCCGACGTAGCCGCCTGATCGAATGTTATGCCGCCGTGTACACACCGCGTATGCAGGCGCGACCGTTAAGCTACAGCCCTCTGCGCCTGCCTGGCGCCTTCATTCGGCCAGACTGCCCATGTCAAAGCACCGCACCCGTCCCTTGATGCTGATTGCGCTGGCGGCCGCGCCGCTGGCGCACGCGCAGGAAATCGCCGCAACCCCCGCCTCGCCGCAGGCCTGCACCTCCGTCACCTCGGATGCGGCGCGGCTGGCGTGCTACGACCAGGCGCTGGGCTACACGCCGCAGCTGACCGCAGAAGCCGACGCCGCCGCGCAACTGGCCAAGCAGAAAGAGGCCAAGCCACAGGACGAACGCGCCATCAGCCGCGTCGGCGATTTCTTCCGCGCCGATGGACAGGACCAACCCAAGGCCGAGGCGGTCGCCAATGCCGGCCGTGGCTCGCTGCTGGATCGCCGCTGGGAGCTGGCCAAGGATTCCAAGCTGGGCACATTCCAGCTGCGCGGCTACAAGCCGGTGTATCTGTTGCCGGCGTTCTGGACCAGCGACTCCAACCGCACCCCGCAGTCGCCCAACCCGGCCAACTCGGTGTCCACACCGCAGCAACTGGACAGTGCCGAGCTGAAGTTCCAGCTCAGCTTCAAGACCAAGGTGGTCGAGGATCTGTTCGGCGACAACGGCGATATCTGGATGGGCTACACCCAGAGCTCGCGTTGGCAGGCTTACAACACCGATGCCTCGCGCCCGTTCCGCGAAACCAACTACGAGCCGGAGGCGATGTTGGTGTTCCGCAACAACTACAGCCTGTTCGGCTGGAAGGGCCGCATGAGCGGCATCAGCATCAATCACATGTCCAACGGCCGCGAGGACCCGCTGTCGCGTTCCTGGAACCGGGTGATCCTCAACATCGGTCTGGATCGCGAGAACTGGGCACTGACGCTGCGTCCGTGGTTCCGCATCAAGGAAGATCGCGCCGACGACAACAATCCCGATATCGAGGATTACATGGGCCGCGGCGACGCGACCCTGGTCTACAACAAGGACGGCCACGAATTCGCATTGATCGCACGGCATTCGCTGCGTGGTGGCGATCGCTCGCACGGCTCGGTGCAGCTGGACTACGGTTTCCCGATCACCAACCTGCTGCGCGGCCATGTGCAGGTGTTCGACGGCTACGGTGAAAGCCTGATCGACTACAACCACAAGGCGACCTATATCGGCCTGGGTGTGTCGTTGCTGGAGTGGTTTTAACCGCTTGCCGTTTCACTGGCCGGCGCAGTGCCGGCCAGTCGCCAGCGTCGACGTTTGATCGGAGCTGGCGTGCCCGTCGCAAAACGCTTGCGGCCGAGCACGCGTACTGGGAGCATGGATGCACGCACTCCGTGCACGGCCAAGCAGGCCGCCCCGTCGACAGGACGTCCCATGGCTCGCCCGCACCGCTCCTTCTTCGCCCATGCCTCTGCGCTGCTGGGCGTGCTCAGTCTGATGGGTGTGGTGTGTTTCCACTTTCCCGATCTGTTGACCAGCCGCGAGTTCCGCGCCGCCTATAACGAGCAGTTCGCACGCCATCTCCTGCTGGTCGGGCTGGTTGCCGCGTTCCTGCTGGGTACCTTCGCCATTCTGCGCGACCGCAACAAGCGCATTGCGATGGTTGGTGTGGGCAGCGCAACGTTGGCGGTGTTGTTCGGTGGCACCAACGTGCAGTTCGATACGATCGGGCGCACGCCCTATTCGCTTGGCCTGGACTGGTTTGTGATTTCGCTGTTCTTCTCGGCGCTGGTGTTCGTGCCGCTGGAACGCTATCTGGGCAAGCGCCGCATTTCGCCGCTACGTCCGGGCTGGCGCACCGATATCGGCTACTTCTTCATGAGCCATGTGCTGGTGCAGTTCATCCTGATCCTGGTCACCGCCTCCACGTCGAGTATCGCCGGGCTGGCCGCGTTTCCATCGCTGAAAGCGGCAATCCAGTCCCTGCCGGTGTGGGGACAGTTTCTGATCGCAGTCTTCGTTGCCGACATGGCGCAGGCATCGCTGCATCGGGCGTATCACAACATTCCGTGGCTGTGGCGATTCCACGCGGTGCATCACTCCAGCCGGGAGATGGACTGGCTGGCCGGGTCACGCATCCATTTTGTGGAAATCGTGCTGACCCGCAGTGCGGTGCTGCTGCCACTGTTGATTCTCGGTTTTTCGACACCGGCAGTGAATGCGTACGTGATTCTGGTCGGCCTGCAGGCGGTGCTCGCACATTCCAACCTCGGCCTGCGTTTTGGCTGGCTGGAATACGTGCTGGTCTTGCCGCGTTATCACCATTGGCATCATGCGCGCCAGCAGGACTATATCGACGTCAACTACGCCATCCATCTGCCCTTGGTGGACATGTTGATGGGCACGTTCAAACTACCACCGAGTCGCGATGCGTGGCCGCAGGAATATGGCGTCATGAAACTGGAAACGGTGCCCAAGGGGCTGATGCGCCAGCACCTGATGCCATTCCGTCGGCGCAAGACGTTCGACGATTATGTGGACTAAAACTCGAGATACGGTTTGCGTTGAAGTGTCTGCCCAGCGCGGATAATCATGTGCAGAACGGCTGATCTGCCACTTGGCTGCAGGGCCCTTGCCCGCCCACCATCGCGGGACACGCCGCAAGTACGTCCCTGTAGGCTCTTACGCGGCATCCATGCCGCGTAAGGTCCCGCGATGGTGGGCGGGCAAGGACCAGTCGGGATGGTCGGTCTGCATGGTTGCTAGCAGTGCATGCGGCGCGGCTGTCCGATGAGCTGCGGTTTGATCAGCGCCTGTGGATTTGATCGATGTTGCGACCATTCCAGACATCACGCCATTCGGTCAACGAACGCGACACGTTGCTGCCATCGATACAGTGTTCGGGCGGTTGTGTCAGAGCTAACGACAGCGCTGCACCGCACATATGAAAACAGCGCAGGAGATCATCCTGCGCTGTCATTGCCGAACAATCGCAATAACCATCAGACGTCGAAGAAATCCACCTTGCCGTCTTTCAGGGTGTAATACGCACCGACCACGCGGACATTGCCTGCGCGCAGCGGTTCCAGCAGTGCCGGCTCGGAAGCGGCACGCAGGCGGTCGACGGTGCGCTTGACGTTGGCCTTGACTGAGGCGGCCAGCAGGTCAGCGCCGCCCTTGCTCTTGGCAGTCAGCACGGCGGGGACGATCGGCTCGATCATCGAGCCGATCGCGCCGGGGAAGAACGCGCCCTGCTCCACCACCGACACCGCAGCGGCAACCGCGCCGCAACTCTCGTGGCCCATCACCACCACCAGCGGCACGCCGAGCTGACTCACCGCATATTCGATCGAACCCAATGCAGTGGTATCGACGGTATTGCCGGCGTTGCGCACGATGAACATCTCGCCAAGGCCGCGACCAAACAGCAGTTCCGGCGGCACGCGCGAATCCGAGCACGACACCAGAATCACGAACGGGGTCTGGCCCAGCGCCAGCTCCAGCCGGCGCTTGCCGTCGGAGATCACCTTCTTGGGACGGTTCTCGACAAACGCAGCGTTGCCGTCACGCAGGGTCTGCAACGCCTGCTCGGCGTTTAGATCGGTTTTCTTCGACGGCGCGGCGCGCACAGCGAATGGCAGTGACGCGGCTGCGGCCGCGACCGGCGCGCAACAGGCGCATTGCAGCAATTTTCGACGGGATGCGGAATGCGACATGGACGAGCCCCTGCTCTCTGGTTGGTGTCGCGATCGTACTACGCGGCAAGCGCGGCGGAACGCTTTGAAGCGCGCTGATGGACGCCGCACAACGCCTGCTGCGGCTGGAGATTCAGGTCCAGTCCGTTAGACCCTCGCGGCGATAGGTTTCCTGAAACGCCGGCCGGGCTTTCATTCGCTGCGCATGCGCGTGCAGCGCCGGCCAGGTATCGCTGGGCCGGGGCATATTGCGCGACCAGCGCATCATCATGGTCAGCATGAAATCGGCTGCCGACAACGTCTGGCCGAGCAGATACGGACCATTGGCTTGCAGGTGCGCATCGACCTGGGTCCAGGCCGCTTCGAGTTTTTGCCGTGCCTGCGCCTGCGCCGCATCGCTGTGCGCGGCACCGGCCGGCTCGCCCGGGTAGAACCAGGCGCGATACGCCGGCTGCAAGGTGTTGGCGCAGAAGAACATCCACCTGTAGTAGTGCGCACGCGCAGGCGTGCCGACCGGCGGCGCCAATCCAGACTGCGGATACAGGTCGGCCAGATGCAGCACGATTGCTGCAGCTTCGGTCAACACCTGGCCCTCCAGCACCAGCGTCGGCACCACGCCGGCCGGATTGAGTGCCAGATATTCAGGCGATTTCTGCTCGGCGCGATCGAAATCCAGCGGCTGCAGCACGTGCGGCACATCCAGTTCGATCAGCAGCCAATGCACGACCAGGGCTGCGGTGCTGGGGGAGTGATAAAGCGTTGTGGTCATACGGATTCCTGAAGTCAGTTGGTGCAGGCGCGCAGGCAGGCGAGCTTGCGTGGTTCACAGCGATTGTCGTCACTCTGTTGGCTGCAATCGAAGACCTGCGCGAGGCAATTGGCCCGCTGTGCCGGATTCTGCACGTCATCGCAGCGTTTTCCCCGCGGCGCCACCGAGGCGCTGCAACTGCTCTCGCTAGGCCGATCGGCGCGGCATTGCCTGGCACTCTGATTGCACTGCGCGATGCAACGGTCCGACGCTACGGGCCCGCTGAATCGTGTGGAGGGCTCGCTTGGCCTGAGTGGCTTTTTTTCTTCAAACGGCACCGGCGCGGCTGGTCTCGGTGCGTAGTTGCCGGAAGGAAACAGCACCGTCGGTGCTGTCTTCTGCTGCGCTGCCACACCCTGGCTGAGGCAGACCAACAACGCGATGCAGATGAGTCGGAGCATTCCTGTTCTCCTGTGACCGTCAGTACGCCGAGCATATCGGGTTGTCGTTCGGCGTTGCCTGCCGCGTGGTCGATCCGGCAGGCCGTCTTCATCCCGATAGACAGACACCGGCTGATGACGGGGACCTACGCGTATTAACTTGGTTGCGGGACGCGGCGACGCAGTGCAGTTGCGTCGCCGCTCCTGGCCAAGCTTATTCCACCACCACCGGAATCTTGCCGATGCGCGACTGCCACAAACGCGGCCCGGTCTTGTGCACCGACTCGCCGGTGGAATCCACAGCGACTGTGACCGGCATGTCCTTGACCTCGAATTCGTAGATCGCCTCCATGCCCAGATCTTCGAACGCCAGCACGCGCGCAGCCTTGATCGCCTTGGACACCAGATACGCCGAGCCGCCGACTGCCATCAGATACACAGCCTTGTTATCGCGGATCGCGTCGATCGCCGCATCGCCGCGCTCGGACTTGCCGACCATGCCGAGCAGGCCGGTTTGTTCCAGCATCTGGCGGGTGAACTTGTCCATGCGGGTGGCAGTGGTCGGGCCAGCCGGGCCCACCACTTCATCGCGCACCGGGTCGACCGGGCCGACGTAATAGATGAAGCGGTTGGTGAAGTCGACCGGCAAGGTTTCGCCCTTGTTGAGCATGTCGATCATGCGCTTGTGCGCGGCGTCGCGGCCGGTCAGCAGCTTGCCGTTGAGCAGCACCACTTCGCCGGGCTTGAAGCTGGCGACCTCTTCGCGGGTGATGGTGTCCAGATTCACCCGGCGCGCGTTGGTCGGGTTGTAGGTCAGCTTGGGCCAGTCTTCCAGCGACGGCGGCTCCAGCATCACCGGGCCGCTGCCGTCCAGGGTGAAGTGCGCGTGGCGGGTGGCGGCGCAGTTGGGAATCAGCGCCACCGGCAGGTTGGCGGCGTGGGTCGGGTAATCCTTGACCTTGATGTCCAGCACCGTGGTCAGGCCGCCCAGGCCTTGCGCGCCGATGCCGAGCGCGTTGACCTTTTCGTACAACTCCAGCCGCAGTTCCTCGGCGCGGTTGGAGGCGCCACGCGCCTGCAGGTCGACGATGTCGATCGGCTCCATCAACGCTTCCTTGGCCAGCAGCATGGCCTTTTCGGCGGTGCCGCCGATGCCGATGCCGAGCATGCCCGGCGGGCACCAGCCGGCGCCCATGGTGGGCACGGTCTTGAGCACCCAGTCGACGATGGAGTCGGACGGGTTGAGCATGGCGAACTTGCTCTTGGCCTCCGAGCCGCCGCCCTTGGCCGCGACGATCACCTCGACATGGTGGCCGGGCACGATCTTGGTGTTGACCACCGCCGGGGTGTTGTCGCGGGTGTTGGTCCGCTTGCCGGCCGGGTCGGCCAGCACGCTGGCGCGCAGCTTGTTGTCGGGGTGGTTGTAGGCGCGGCGCACGCCTTCGTTGACCATGTCTTCCACACCCATGGTGGCGTCGTCCCAGCGCACCTGCATGCCGATTTCCAGGAACACGGTAACGATGCCGGTGTCCTGGCAGATCGGGCGATGGCCTTCGGCGCACATGCGCGAGTTGATCAGGATCTGCGCGATGGCGTCCTTGGCGGCCGGCGATTCTTCGCGCTCGTAAGCGGCGGACAGATTCTTGATGTAGTCGACCGGGTGGTAATAGCTGATGTACTGCAGCGCGTCGGCGACGGACTGGATGAGGTCTTCCTGCTTGATCGAGGTCACGGCTGGCTCTACGGCTGGCGGGGGCAATCCGGGCATTTTAGTCCAAACTTCCAGCGCGTCCTGCGGCCGCGTCAATGGCTGCGATTGACCAGGCCAAGGATTGCGTGGCGCCCGACCCAACGCCCGGGCGCCCTGCGATACACCGGCCGCACCGATTTGCTAGTGCGCAGTCAGCGACAGAGCAGCTATCGCGCGCCAATGCAGGGATGCGCACTGGCGCCTTCCAACACTTCACGCCTACGCAAAGCGCTGCACACTAGTGCGATGTCAGCATCCCGTTCCGGCGCCACCGCGCCCGCCGCACCCCGTACCGGCCCCACCCTGCGCGAGCGCTTGAATGCGCTGCGTAACCTGCCACCGTTTCTGCGCCAGATCTGGCAGACCAGCCGCTGGCTGAGCGCCAGCAGCATCGGCCTGCGCGTACTGCGCGCGTTGATGCCGGTGGCTTCGCTGTATATCGGCAAATTGATCATCGACGAGGCGATCCATCTGGTCGGTCAACCGCCGGCCTTCGATTCGCTGACCCAGGCACTGGGCAGCGGCCGCCTGAACCGGCTGCTGGAATTGCTGGCGCTGGAACTGGCGCTGGCAATCGGTTCGGACCTGCTCGGCCGGCTGGTCGGCTACGCCGATGCGCTGCTGTCGGAACTGTTCAACAACGCCGCCAGCGTGCGCCTGATGGAACACGCCGCGCAGCTGGATCTGGAGGACTTCGAAGATCCCGACCGCCAGGACAAGCTGGATCGTGCGCGGCGCCAGACCATGAACCGCATGAACCTGATGAGCCAGCTGTTTGGCCAGGTGCAGGACGCCATTACCGTGGTCAGCCTGGCGGTGGGCCTGGTGGTGTATGCACCGTGGTTGATCCTGCTGCTGGCGATTGCCCTGATCCCGGCGTTTATCGGCGAGGCGCATTTCAATGCGCTGGGCTACTCGCTCAACTTCCAGTGGACGCCGGAGCGGCGCCAGCTCGATTACCTGCGCCAGGTCGGCGCCAGCGTCGAGACCGCAAAAGAAGTCAAGATCCTCAACCTGCACCGCTTTTTGATCGCACGCTATCGCCGGCTGGCCGACAAGTTCTTCCAGGCCAATCGCGCATTGGCGCGCAAGCGTGCGTTGTGGGGCGCGCTGCTGGCTGCGCTGGGCACCTTGGGTTACTACATGGCCTATGGCTATATCGCATGGCGCACCGTGCGCGGCGATTTCAGCATCGGCGATCTGACCTTTCTGGCCGGCAGTTTCCTGCGGCTGCGCCAGTTGCTGGAAGGCCTGCTGATCGGGTTCTCGCAGGTCGCCGGGCAGGCCTTGTATCTGGACGATCTGTATTCGTTCTTCAACATCGTGCCGGAAATCCGCTCGCGCCCGAATGCGCTGCCGGTGCCGCGACCGATCCGCCAGGGCTTCGTGTTCGAGGATGTGGGTTTTCGCTATCCGGACGCCGAACAATGGACGGTGCGGCACCTGGATTTCGAGCTGCGGGCGGGCGAAGTGCTGGCCCTGGTCGGCGAAAACGGCGCCGGCAAGACCACCCTGGTCAAGCTGCTGGCACGGCTGTACGACCCGGACGAAGGCCGCATCCTGCTCGATGGGCAAGACCTGCGCGATTACGATCTGGACGATCTGCGCGCCAACCTGGGCGTGATCTTTCAGGACTTCGTGCGCTATCACTTAAGCGTTGGCGAGAACATCGGCGTTGGCCAGGTCGATGCCATGGGCGATGCACCGCGCATCCGCGCCGCCGCCCAGCGCGCGATGGCCGGCGAGCTCATCGACAGCCTGCCCGATGGCTACGATCAATTGATCGGCCGACGCTTCAAGAACAGCGTGGATCTGTCCGGCGGGCAATGGCAGAAGATCGCCATCGCACGCGCCTACATGCGCGATGCGCAGCTGATGATCCTGGACGAACCCACCGCCGCACTGGATGCACGCAGCGAGTTTGAGGTATTCCAGCGTTTCAAGGAATTGTCGGACAACCGCACCGCGGTGCTGATCTCGCACCGTTTCTCCAGCGTGCGCATGGCCGACCGCATCCTGGTGCTGGCCGCTGGCCGCATCGAGGCCAACGGCACGCATGCGGAGTTGATGGCGCAGGGTGGCCGGTATGCGGAGTTGTTCGAGCTGCAGGCGGCGGGGTATCGGTGAGGCCGGGATTCGGGATTGGAGATTTGGGATTGGCCTGAGCTGCCGGTCCATCGCGGGCCCGAGAACGTCCAGGCCCCAAGGATCCGCTCTTGCGAATCACCAATCCCGACTCCCGAATCCCGGCCACCTAAATGAGAGTTCATCTCATTTGGCCGGTTTGAGGTAGAATTGGCAGGTACTCTTCCCACGATACTCACCGGCATGTCTTCCGCTTTCGGCGCCCAAACGGTGCTCGAGGTCCGTCACTGGACCGACGCCTACTTCAGCTTCACCACGACCCGCGATGCCGGTTTCCGTTTCGAGAACGGCCAGTTCGTGATGATCGGCCTGGAAACCGAGACGCGCCCGTTGCTGCGTGCGTACTCGATCGCCAGCGCCAACTGGGAAGAACATCTGGAGTTCTTCAGTATCAAGGTGCCGGACGGCCCGCTCACCTCGCGGCTGCAGCACATCAAACCGGGCGATCAGGTACTGGTCGGCAAGAAGCCCACCGGCACGCTGCTGATCAGCGACCTGCACCCGGGCCGTAACCTGTATCTACTGGGCACCGGTACCGGTCTGGCGCCGTGGTTGTCGGTGATCAAGGACCCGGAAACCTACGAGCGTTTCGACAAGGTGATCCTGACCCAGGGCGTGCGCTTCGTGCAGGATCTGGCCTACCGCGACTACTTCGAGCGCGAGCTGCCGCAGCATGAGTTTCTCGGCGACCTCCTGCGCGACAAGTTGCTATATTACCCGGCGGTGACGCGCGAAGACTTCGCCAACCGGGGCCGCCTGACCGAGCTGATGGAAGACGGCCGCATGCAGCAGACGCTGGGCTTGCCGCCGCTGGATCCGGCCAACGACCGCTTCATGATCTGCGGCAGTCCGCAGATGCTGGCCGACCTGCGCAACGTGCTGGATGCGCGCGGTTTTGAAACCTCGCCACGCATCGGCACGCCGGGGCATTACGTCTTCGAGCGCGCGTTCGTCGAGAAGTGATGCGGCGCGCGTGAAACGCCAGCGATGGTGCGGCGTTTTACGTAGACCGCATCGCCAGCGCGCGTGCGTCGTAGGAGCGCCCCTGGGCGCGATGAAGCATTCCCGGTAACGCCTCATCGCGCCCAAGGGCGCTCCTACGTTTGAGCAACACGCCCTGCAAGATCACGCGCCCAGCGCGCGCTCGATATCTGCAGCCAACGCTTCCGGCTTGGTGGTCGGCGCATAACGCTCCAACACGCGGCCATCGCGGCCGATCAGGAACTTGGTGAAGTTCCACTTGATCGCTTCCGAGCCCAGGACGCCGCGCTGTTCGTGCTTGAGGTGCTGCCACAGCGGATGCGCGCCGCTGCCATTGACCTCGATCTTCTCGGCCAGCGGAAAATCCACCGAATAATCGAGCGAGCAGAACTGGCGGATCTGCGCCGCATCGCCCGGCTCCTGATGGCCGAACTGATCGCACGGGAATCCGATCACCACCAAGCCACGTTCGCGATAGCGCTGCCACAGCGCCTGCAGGCCTGCGTATTGCGGCGTAAAGCCGCATTTCGAAGCGACATTCACCACCAGCAGCACCTTGCCGGCGTAGTCGCGCATCGACTGCGTGCGACCGTCCAGGTCGGTGAATTCAAACGTGGAGATGTCGCTCATGGCGTGCTCGGATGCTCAGGGAAACGGCAGCGTAGCCCAGCTGTCGGCATTGCGGCACTGCATCCGCACTGCGCGTGCTCAGCACGCGCATTGCCAGCAGAAAGGCGCGCCAGATCGACGCTCTGTTGGAGCCATCCCCACATTTCATCCAATGTCTCCGGATCATTGTTGGCGCCGCAAGTGAAACGCCAGGCGGCCTCACAAAGCGAACGAGACCCAAGCGAGCAATCATTGGACCAGCCCAGATGGCGCACTTCGCCGCAGCGTTTGACTACGGCATTTCACGGCAGCGCAGTGTCTTGCGAGTCGCGGTCCAGCGGCGCCAGCTAACGGCAGAGCCCGCGTGCACTGCCGCCGACCAGCTGGTCGAGCTCGGCCTCGTCCACCGGCCACGTTCGCGGATTGGCTACACGATGACCTTGCAGCCATGCCTTTTGTCACACGCCTGTCCGGCCCGGCTGGGTTAGCCTCGGCGGTTCGCACTTTGGAGCCACTCTCTTGACCACCCGTCTCGCCTTTGCCCTGGCCGCTTCCCTGGGACTTGCCATGCCGTCCTACAGCATCGCCGCACCTGCCGCCACGCAGGCCGCCACCCAAGCCAACCCGTTCTTCGCCGACAGCACGCTGCCGCTGCATTACCCGCAGTTCGACAAGATCACCGACAGCGATTTTGCTCCCGCCTTCGACGCCGGCATGACCGAGCAGTTGAAGGAAGTGGAAAAGATCGCCAACCAGAAAGCCAAGCCGAGCTTCGACAACACCATCATTGCGCTGGAAAAAAGCGGCGCCACGCTGGATCGCGCCACCACGGTGTTCTTCAACCTGGTCGGTGCCGACACCAACGATGCGCGCAAGAAACTGCAGGCCGATTATTCGGCGAAATTCGCCGCGCACCGCGACGCGATCTCGCTCAATAGCAAGCTGTTTGCGCGCATCCAGACCTTGTACGACCAACGCAGCAAACTGGGCCTGGACGCGCAAGGCCTGCGCCTGGTCGAGAAGTACCACAGCGATTTCGTGCGCGATGGCGCCAAGCTCTCCGATGCCGACAAGACCACGCTCAAGGCGATGAATGCCGAGCTGGCCAACCTGGGCACCACCTTCAGCCAGAACGTGCTGGCCGAAGTGAATGCCGCCGCCGTTGTCGTCGATGACGTCAAGCAGCTCGATGGCCTGTCAGATGAGCAGATTGCCTCCGCCGCCGAAGCCGCCAAGGCGCGCAAGCTCGACGGCAAGTACGTGATCGCACTGCTCAACACCACCGGCCAGCCGCCGCTGACCCAGCTGAAGAATCGCGAACTGCGCAAGAAGATCTACGACGCTTCGGTGTCGCGTGGCAGCCACGGCGGCCAGTACGACAACACCGCACTGGTCGCACGCATCATGAAGCTGCGCGCAGACAAGGCCAAGCTGCTCGGCTTCCCCACCTACGCCGCCTACTCGCTGGAAAACCAGACCGCCAAGACCCCCGAGGCGGTCAACGCGATGCTGGGCAAACTGGCACCGGCCGCAGTGGCCAACGCCAAGCGCGAAGCGGCCGATCTGCAGGCGATGATCGACAAGGAACAAAAGGCCGCGCGCAAGCCCACCTTCAAGCTCGAAGCCTGGGATTGGGCCTACTACAGCGAGAAGGTGCGCCAGGCCAAGTACAACTTCGACGAGTCGCAGCTCAAGCCATATTTCGAGCTGAAGAACGTGCTGGAAAACGGCGTGTTCTATGCAGCCAATCAGGAATACGGTCTGACCTTCAAGCAGCGCACCGACCTGCCCACCTATCGCGACGACATCACCGTCTACGACGTGTTCGATGCCGACGGCAAGCAGCTGGCGATCTTCATCGCCGACATGTACGCACGCGAATCCAAGCGCGGCGGCGCGTGGATGAACTCGTATGTCTCGCAATCGGATCTGACCGGTTTCAAGCCGGTGGTGGCCAATCACCTCAACATTCCCAAACCGCCGGCCGGACAGCCCACGTTGCTGACCTGGGATGAAGTGACCACCATGTTCCATGAGTTCGGCCATGCGCTGCACGGCATGTTCTCGGACGTCAAATACCCGTATTTCTCCGGCACCAGCGTGCCGCGCGACTTCGTCGAGTTCCCCTCGCAGGTCAACGAAATGTGGGCCGACGAGCCGTCCATCCTGAAGAACTACGCCAAGCATTATCAGAATGGCACGCCGATGCCGCAGGCGCTGCTGGATAAGGTGATTGCGGCCTCCAAGTTCAACCAGGGCTTTGCCACCACCGAGTATCTGGGTGCGGCGATGCTGGATCAGAACTGGCACCAAGTCAGCGCCAACCAGGTGCCCGACGCAGCCGGCGTGATGGCCTTCGAAGCCAAGGCCCTGCAGCAGGACGGCATTGCCTACGCGCCGGTGCCGCCGCGCTACAAGACGCCATATTTCAGCCACATCATGGGTGGTTACGCGGCGGGCTACTACGCCTACATCTGGTCCGAAGTGCTGGACGCAAACACCCAGCAGTGGTTCAAGCAGCATGGCGGGTTGAGCCGCGCCAATGGCGATCGTTTCCGCCAGACCCTGCTCTCGCGTGGCGGCAGCGTGGATGCGATGGAGCTGTTCCAGAACTTTGCCGGGCATGCGCCGCAGATCGAGCCCCTGCTCGAAAAGCGCGGCCTAAGCGCGCAAGGCGGCGATGGTGCAACGCCGGAAGCACCGCAGTCCAAGCCGTAATCGGGACCTGCGGGAAATAAAAACGCCGCCCGGAGTGATCCGGGCGGCGTTTTTCATGCGTGCAGTGGCGCGTACTGCGGCAAGCCAGACGCCTGTCGTTCAGAGCTCGACAGCATCCACACCTTCCAACAGTTTCCTCAGCAGTTTTTCCAGACGCACCTGCTCTGCCTCGCTCATGCAGGCAGTTTCTGCATTCAACAGCGTGCAGGCATCGGGAAGCAGACTGTTGATCAAGGCCAGGCCTGCCGGCTGCAACGTCAGCACGATCTTGCGCCGATCGTCGGGGCTGCTGCCGCGCGCGATCAAGCCCTTTTCGCAGAGCTGATCGGTGAGCCGGGTGATGTTGGCCGGCTTCTCGCTGGCCGCTTCGGCCACTTCGGTAGGCGTGATCGCCTGCTCCGGCGTGCCGTAGAGCATCATCAGAATTTCGTATTCCGGTGGACTGATCCCATACGGCTTGAGCGTTATACAGCCCTGCGTATGCAGCCGCTTGTAGAGATGCTTGATCAACCTCACCAGGACAGCCGGCTCCCGTGGGAACGCCGGGTAACGCACGCAGGTGTGGTCCACGCGACTTGCGGTTGGATCGAAACTACTCATATCACCCGTTTGATTACATTACTGAATGGCCAAGCCATTCAATCACATCATCTGCGGGGTGACATCTCAGCGAGCGAAGAGATGTGCATATTCCGGCGCGACCCAAGCCAACAATGTGGAGGCAGCGACATCGGCGGTCTGCGTGCCATCCGAATACGGCCCCACCTGATACGGCGGAAACACGAACCGTAGCGCAGTGATCTGCCCTGCCGGGTTCAGTACCGGCACGAACTGCGCAAAGTTGTCGACCTGTGCCGCGGTGCCTTCGGCAATCATGCGATCGGCCGAGGCCACCTGTTCGGCCTGCTCCTCGACCGGTACGCGATCGGCTTCCACGCGCTGGGCGGCAGCGTTGTGCAACTGCGCGGCGACCTCGCGTGCGATCTTTTCCCAGCCCGCCGGGTCGGGAATCAGCGCCTGCGCCGTCAATTGCTTGCGCTCCTTGACCAACCAGACGAAGCGCGCCACCAGCGGCTCGCCATGCGCGCCGCCGGTGTAGCGGCTGCCATCGGCAGACACCACGATCAGATCGGCAGTCTGCAGCACGGTCTCGAACGCCAGCGACAGCTCATAGGGTGCGGCCGGTTTGTCGTTACCAAGACCAGAGACGGCTTCCATCAGTTCGGTGCGCGCGTCCTGCGAATAGCTGCGGATCAGCGCGGCCAGTTCCGGGTACGCATCCAGCCCACGTGGATAGCTGATGCCGACCATATAGGCAGGCGCATGCTCGATCACATCTTCCAATGGGCCGCTCTGGACGACAACGGGCTCCGGAGGCGGCACCGCTTGCGCTGTTGCGTCCGCTGCCGGCTCCGTCGTTTCTGCCGTTGTAGGTGCGCGCTGTGTACACCCCGCCAGCAGAGCCAGCATCAGCACGCCCCGCATTCCATTCACTGCAAACAACCGCCCCATCCCACCTGCCCCTCATCGAAGTCACGCTGCAAAGACACGCTGCCGGCGATCAGGCCAGCAGATCCTGAAACTGTTGATGCCGACGTACATACGCCTCGGCGTAGCTGCACTCGGGTACGACCTTCCACCCCGCCTGGCGCGCGTAATGCAAAGCGGCCTCGACCAGCACGGCAGCGATACCGCGCCCACCGATCGCCTCCGGCACATGCGTATGCGTGATGGTCATGCGCTCGCCCTCAAGACGGTAGGCCAGTTCGGCGCGTTGTCCATCGGTGTCTACGCTGAAGCGTTGCTGGGTCGGATCGTGTTCTGCCTGCACTGTCGCGGCCTCCATCATGGTCTGCGTCTGGCAGTGAATGTGGCGATGAGTGTGACCAGCGCGGCGCCGCGCCTGCGTGAAAATGAATCGATGCTGTGACACGTAGCGCAGCGCGTCGAAGGCGCACTTAAGTTCGTTCGCGTAGCGCCGATAGCTGAGCCGAAGGCATTCGCTGCGCATGGCCGGCTGGCACGGGTTGCCGGCCATCTGCCGACGTCTTCGCCTTACCTACGAGGAGTCACCGCATGAACAACGATTCGGCAGGACACAGCACAGACAGCGATAGCTCGTTGCTGGAGGGCTTGTTCCAGTTCGCCATCAACGGCGATACCCACAACCCGGACTTCGCGCAGCTCAACGATACGGTGTACGAGCGCTTGCAGCAGGCCTACGGCAGCACTGCCGTTGCCGACCAGGAACGCAACGCGGCCTGAGCCACGCGTCGCGTTAACCGCCAGGGCCAATCGCATCAGTGGCCCTGGCCGGTTGCCTCAGGCAACCCCGCCATCAACATTTCCGATCACCGCCGCGCCACCTGATGGCCACGCCGTCCTTCGGCAATCCGGCTCAATCGACGCGCTCAACCGACGCGCTTATCCGAAGCGCGGATTGGACAGCTGCTCCAGAAACACCTGCCACACCCGCGGCTCCATGATCAGCATGAACATCACACCGAAGGCCGCACCGGCCAGATGCGCGCTGTGGTTGATGCGATCGCCGCCACGGCGGTCCATCCATAAGCTGTAGCCCACGTAGAACACCGCATAGATGATCGCCGGCGCCGGAATGAACAGCACCAGGATGATCGTCCACGGCTTGAGCAGGATGAAGGCGAACAACACCGCCGACACCGCGCCGGAGGCGCCCAGGCTGAGGTAATTGGGGTTCTTCTGATTCTTCAGATAGCTGGGCAGGATCGACACCACCAGCGCGCTCAGATAGAACAGCGGATAGGTCAGCACGCTGCCGCTCAGCCGCGTCATCACGTCTTCGATGTACCGGCCGAAGAAGAACAGCGTGATCATGTTGAAGACCAGATGGCCCAGGTCGGCATGGATGAAGCCGTAGGTCACCAGGCGGTCGTATTGCTTTTGCTTGTCCAGCGCCGGCGGCCACAGCACCAGCCGGTCGGCCAGCTTGCGGTTGTTGAACGCCATCCACGAGACGATGCCGGTGATGGCGATCAGGATCAGGGTAATCATGCGGACCTCAGGCAGAACGGTAATTGTCGACCATGCGATACCGGCGTGCGTACAGGCCGAAGGCCAGTGCCGCCAGAAACGCGAAGGCCGCGAAGAAGAACATCAAAAATGCCGCTTCGCTGAGTCCAGTATCGGCGATATGCGCGGTCACCGTCTCGTTGCGCACCGCCACGTTCGACAACAGCACCCAGAGATTGCCCACCGTGGTGGTCAGGTACCAGAAGCTCATCACCACGCCCTTCATCGACGGCGGCGCCTGGCTATAAGCGAATTCGATACCGGTGGCCGACACCAGCACCTCGCCAAAAGTCAGCAGCGCGTACGGCAGAATCTGCCAGGCGATATGCATCGGCTCGCCACCATCCATGCCGATCTGGATGGCGCCGACCGCGATCCAGGCCAGGCCGCTGAAGGCGATGCCGCAGGTCATGCGCCGCAGCGCTGTCGGCTCCCAGCCGCCACGGCGCAATAGCGGATACAACACCAGATTGTTGAACGGAATCAGCAGCATCACCAGCAGCGGATTGAGCGCCTGCATCTGCGAGGCGGTGAACCAGGCCGGCATCGTCATCTCGCGTCCCTGCAGCACCCAGGTCGAGGCCTTCTGGTCGAACAGCGAGAAGAACGGCGTCACCAGCGCGAAGATCACCAGCACCCGCAGCAACGCACGCACGCCTTCGACCGCGGTATCGGGATGGATACCGCGTGCACGCTCCAGCTGCCACCAGGTGCCGCCACCGATGCCCGCCAGCAGCAACACCAGCGCCATGCACAGGCAGATGACGATGCCGAGCTGTTCGACCAGCGCGAAGCAGGCCAGCGCCAGCAGTACCGACACCACTGCCAGCATCAGGCCGGGACGGCCCTGCCCCGGCGCATGCGCCAGCAAAGCGGTGCGCATCACCGCACCGAAGCCATGCGGATCCTTCGGTGGCAGCGGCACCCGCACGTAACGCTTGCGGCCCAGCCAGAACACCAGCGTGGCCACGAACATCAGTATGCCGGGAATGCCGAACGCCCACGCCGGGCCCAGATGTTTCAGCGCCAGCGGAATCAACAACGAAGCGAACAACGAGCCGAAGTTGATGATCCAGTAAAAGGCGTCGAAGACCACCTTGGCCCGGTGCTTGTTGGACTGGTCGAACTGGTCGCCCATGAACGAGGCCACCAGCGGCTTGATGCCGCCCGCACCCAATGCGATCAGCCCCAGCCCGACGAAAAATCCGTTGCGGCTGCCTTCGAACAGCGCCAGGCACGCATGGCCGGCGCAGTACACCAGGCTGAACCACACAATGGTGTTGTATTTGCCGAAGAAGCGATCGGCCAACCAGCCACCGAGCAGCGGAAAGAAAAACACCCCGATCATGAAGCTGTGCAGGATGTGCTTGGCCTCGGCCTCACGGCCGGGCCCGCCGACTTCCTGCAACAGCAGCGAGGTGATCAGGAACTGCACCAGGATGTTGCGCATCCCGTAGAAGCTGAAACGCTCGCAGGCCTCGTTGCCGATGATGAAAGGAATCTGGCGCGGCAGCCGCGCCCCGGCAGTAGAGCCCGGCAAGGTGGTAGTGGTCAAAGGCAGTCCGGTCGAGCAGAAAACACGCGCTATCGTACCGGCGGCTGCGGGTTGGCCGCCATCGCGACCATTGGATAAGGCATCGGTGTAGGACGTTGCATGCGTCGACCCCGCTGCGGCCGTTGCTACGGTCGTGGCTCGGTTCGGAAAGTCGTCCGGCCAGGCGCATGCTGAAAAACACGTATCGAAACCCCGCCGCCAAGCCGATCACGCACAAGTCATGACGCAGTGCAGATTGGCCTGCTGCGCCGGCTCGGCTACATTGCAAACGTTTTCCTGGAACACTGGACCGCTGGATGCCCCGCTTCACCCGCCTGGCCCTGAGCCTGTTGCTGCTGACCACCGCCCCCGCCGCACTGGCCGCCGAACCGCTGACCACCCAGGCCGAGCGCAGCGGCTTTGCGCAAACCGGACGCTACGATGAAGTCATCGCACTGTGCGATGCCTTCGCCCAGCGCTACCCGCAGGCGGTGCGCTGCATCGAGTTCGGCACCACCCCGGAAGGCCGGCTGATGAAGGCGCTGATCGTCTCCACCAGCGGCGCGCTGGATGCGGCCAGTGCCGCGCAGCGCAAGTTGCCGGTGGTGCTGGTGCAAGGCGGCATCCATGCTGGAGAGATCGACGGCAAAGATGCGGGCTTTCTGGCACTGCGCGAATTGCTGGACGGCAAAACCGGCAAAGGCGTGCTCGACAAACTGGTCTGGGTATTCGTGCCGGTGTTCAACGTCGACGGACACGAACGCTTCGGCGCCTGGAACCGCCCCAATCAACGCGGCCCCGAACAGATGGGCTGGCGCACCACCGCGCAGAACCTCAATCTCAATCGCGACTACCTCAAGGCCGACGCGCCCGAAATGCAGGCGATGCTGCGGCTGGTGCAGCAGTGGGATCCGTTGATGTATGTGGACCTGCATGTCACCGATGGCGCCAAGTTCGAACACGATGTCTCGGTGCAGGTGGAGCCGGTGCATGCCGGCGATGCCATGCTGCAACGCGACGGTACGCGCTGGCGCGATGCGGTGATTGCCGATCTGGCCAAACAGGGCTCGCTGCCGCTGCCGTATTACCCCTCGTTCGTGCACGAAGACGACCCGACCTCCGGCTTTGCCGACGACGTGTCGCCGCCGCGTTTTTCGCATGGCTATTTCCTACTGCGCAACCGCTTCGGCATGCTGGTGGAAACGCATTCGTGGAAGACCTACCCGGTGCGTGTGCGCGTCACCCGCAACGCGATCGTGTCAGTGCTGCAGCAGACCGCGCGCAACGGTGCGAAGTGGCGCGCCGATGCGCTGGCGGCCGATCAGCGTGCCACCAAACTGGCTGGCGAAATGGAGCCGTTGAGCTTCGCTGCCGGCCCGGCCGCACGCACTGTTGCCTTCCGCGGCTACGCCTACACGCGCACGCCTTCGCCGATTTCCGGCGCGTTGATGACGCGCTACGACGAGACCAAACCGCAGATCTGGAAGGTGCCGTTACGCGATCAGATCACCCCCGACGTGGTGATCGATGCGCCACGCGGCGGCTATCTGGTGCCTGCCGCGCAGGCCGCGCTGGTGGCGGAAAAACTACGCCTGCACGGCATCGCCTTCGACACCATCGCCACTGCAGGCGCGTATCCGGTGCAGAGCTTCCGGGCCGACAAGGCAACGTTTGCCGCACGCTCCAATGAAGGCCATCAGAACCTGGAGATCACCGGGCAGTGGCGCGATGAAACCCGCAGCGTACCGGCCGGCTCGTTGTTCGTCCCGATCGCCCAGGCCAGGTCGCGCCTGGTGATGGCGATGCTGGAACCGCAGGCGCCAGATTCGCTGCTGCAGTGGGGTTTGTTCAACACCGCATTCGAGCGCAAGGAATACATGGAGGACTACGTCGCCGAGGATGTCGCCCGCGACATGCTCGAACGCGACCCGGCAGTGAAGGCGCAATTCGAACAACGCCTGGCCAGCGATGCCGCCTTCGCCGCCGACCCGAAGGCAAGGCTGGAATTCTTCGCCCGCCTGCATTCCTCCTGGGACGAGCGCTATCGCTTGTATCCGGTGTTGCGCACGGCACAGACGCAGTTCTGATACCGCGCTCGATTACGGCAACCCCCTGACTCGGCGCGCACGCGCGCCATTCGAACTTGGGCACTGCGGTGCCCTCCCCTGATTGCAACCGCACCACAAGGACCACCACGTGCCACACCCCGATATGAAAACGTTTACACGCGCCACGCCGCGCCGTCTCGCGCTCGCCATTGCACTCGGCATGAGCGTCGCGTTTGCCGCCCCGCTCAGCGCACAACCCGCCGCTGCAGCGCAGCCGTGGATGGACACCGCGTTGACTGCGGACCAGCGCGCCGACCGCCTGCTGGCGCAGATGAGCGAAGACGAAAAATTCCAGATGCTGCGCAGCTACTTCGGCCTGGGCACCGACAAGATTCCCAAGCCCGAAGGCGCGCTGGGCTCGGCCGGCTACGTGCCCGGCATCCCGCGCCTGGGCATCCCGGCGCAGCAGCTGGCCGACGCTGGCGTGGGCGTGACCAATCCGGGCGGCATTCGCAAGGGCGACTTCGCCACTGCGATGCCATCCGGCCCGTCCACGGCATCGAGCTGGAATCCGCAGCTGGCCTATGCCGGCGGCAAGACCATGGGCCGCGAATCCTGGCAGCAAGGCTTCAATGTCTTGCTGGCCGGCAGCGTCAACCTGCAGCGCGACCCGCGCAACGGGCGCAATTTCGAATATGCCGGCGAAGACCCGCTGCTGGCCGGCACCATGGTCGGCGAATCGATTCGCGGCGTGCAGAGCGAGCACGTGCTGTCGACGATGAAGCACTTCGCGCTCAACGATATGGAAACGCGGCGCAACTTCCATAGCGCCGAGATCGGCGAGCAGGCGATGCACGAATCGGACCTGCTGGCGTTCGAGATCGCATTGAAGATCGGCGACCCCGCATCGGTGATGTGCTCCTACAACAAGATCAACGGTATCTACGGCTGCGAGCACGATTACCTGCTCAACCAGGTGCTCAAGCAGGAATGGAAATACCCCGGCTACGTGATGTCCGATTGGGGCGGCGTGCACAGCGGCTCCAAGGCGGCGTTGGCCGGGCTGGATCAGCAATCGGCCGGCGAAGTATTCGATGCGGCAGTGTTCTTCGATGCCCCGTTGCGCATGGCGGTGTCGGCCGGCGTGGTGCCGCGCGCGCGCTTCGACGATATGGTCAAGCGCGTGCTGCGCAGCCTGTTCGCGCATGGCGCGTTCGATCACCCAACCCAGCGCCAGCCGATCGATGGCAAGGCCGGGCTGCTGGCCGCGCAACATGTCGCCGAAGAAGGCAGCGTGCTGCTGCGTAACGAGCAGGCGACCCTGCCGTTGTCCAAGGATGTGCGCCGCATCGCGGTGATCGGTGGGTACGCCGACAAGGGCGTGATGTCCGGCGGCGGTTCCTCGCGGGTGGACTACACCATCAACGGCGGCAACGCGGTGCCCGGCCTCACCCCGACCACCTGGCCCGGCCCGGTGATCATCCATCCGTCCTCGCCGTTGCAGGCGCTGCGCGCCGCATTGCCGAATGTGCAGATCGATTATGTCGACGGCAAGGACCGCGCTGCCGCAGCACGCGCGGCCAAGGCCGCCGATGTGGCCATCGTGTTCGCCACCCAATGGGCAGCCGAATCGGTGGACCTGCCGGACATGCAACTGCCCGACAACCAGGACGCACTGATCGAAGCGGTGGCCAAGGCCAACCCCAAGACCACCGTGGTGCTGGAAACCAACGGCCCGGTGCGCATGCCGTGGGCCGAACGCGTGCCGGCGGTGTTGCAGGCGTGGTATCCGGGTATCGGCGGAGGCGAGGCGATCGCCAACCTGCTGACAGGCGCCGTCAATCCGTCCGGCCATCTGCCGGTGACCTGGCCGGTGGACGAATCGCAGCTGCCGCGCCCGTCGATTCCGGGCCTGGGCTTCAAGCCGGCCAAGCCGGGCGAAGACAGCATCGACTACGCCATCGAAGGTGCCAATGTCGGCTACAAGTGGTTCGCCGCGCGCAAGCTGACCCCGCGTTACCCGTTCGGCCACGGCCTGTCGTACACCCAGTTCCGCATGGGCGAGCTGCGCGTGGAGGCCAACGGCAGCAAGCTCACGGCGACCTTCGAAGTGGAAAACATCGGCCCGCGCGAAGGCGCCGCCGTGCCGCAGCTCTACGTCACCTTGCCCGACGGCCACGCCACCCCACTGCGCCTGATCGGCTGGCAGAAGCTCACGCTCAAGCCTGGCGAAAAGCGCAACGTGCAGGTGATCGCTGAACCCAAGACGCTGGCCGACTTCGATGCCAAGGCACGTCACTGGAACATCGCGGCCGGCACCTACCGCGTGCAGTTGGCGCGTTCGGCAAGCGAACCGGTGCAGAGTGCGGAGGTCACGTTGCAGGCGGCGCAACTGCCGTAATCCGGCGTCGCGGCGGGCGTGCATTGCGCGCGTCCGCCACGCCGTCTTCTCACGTCGCCGGCAGGCGCCAGCGATCAGGAAAAAATTGTGCGAGATGCGTTGACAGCTTCATGCGCAACTTGCACAATTCGCCTCCTGAGTCGCCCAGGTGGCGGAATTGGTAGACGCACTAGCTTCAGGTGCTAGCGGGGGCAACTTCGTGGAGGTTCGAGTCCTCTCCTGGGCACCACGACTCACGGTAGATCGTAAAAAACCTCGCTCGGGCGGGGTTTTTTGCGTTTGGTCCATACGATTGGACGATGGTCTGTCGGCATTGCTGAGCATGCCGATAGGCAGCGCCAGGACTGCGCTGGCAGTGACTTTCGACACGCGACCACCTGTTGCGGCTTTGGCGACGATGCTTGACGCCCTCACGACCGCAGCACGCTCCATGCGCACCCTCCTCTGGCTTGCCTTGCTAGCTGCCGTTTTCAGCCCGAATGCACGGGCAGACCAGACCGACAAGCACGATGCTCCTCGCCATCGCGCGCATGTGTCTTCGCACCAATGCGGTCTCAGCACGCCGTTCAATGTGCTCGCCGACAGCGGCGGTATCTGGCTTTACCGCGACAGCGATTGGCCGCGCGAAATTTTCTTCCACGGCGGCGGACTGAGCATCGACCACAAGGTGCAGCAGATCAGTGCGGCCGATGCACGACGCTTGTGGGAGATGGAGCAGCAGACCCGCGCACTGATGCCGCAGGTCGCCGGCATTGCGCACGACGTGATCGACCTCAGTTACGACGCACTCGGCGGTGTCATCGAGGTCATGACAGGCAGCGCGCTCAATGCCCGCAAGATCGAGAGGCTGCGCAAACGCGCAAGCGCCTATGTCGATGGCACTCTGGGCAAAGGGCGTTGGGATCAGAAGGCATTCGGCGGCAACTTCGCGAACTACGTCGAACATGAAGCCGAAGAGTTCAAAGGCAGCATCGCGCGCCATATGCTCTGGCAGATCGTCACTGGGCGCTCGGACGGAATCGACAAACGCGCCCAGCAGATGGAAGGCCAACTGGATGCAAGGCTCGACGCCCAAGCATCCACCATCGAGGCCAACGCAAACGCGCTTTGCACACACGTGCAAGCATTGCACCAGTTACAAGACGCGCTTGAGTTCCGCTATCAAGGCAAGCCGCTGCAAATGCTTGCACCGCTGCAGCAATACAAGTCGCGCAATGACACCGGGAATTCAGGATCCCCATCCGACAACGGCGACGCACCGCCGGACAAGGCAATCGAAGTGCAACCGATAACGAACTGATGATGTCTTACGCAATCGGCTCAGGCACATCATTGATTGCCAGGCGTGGCAGATATGCTCTTGATGGTCTGCCTGATGGCGCTCGAACGGATGAGATCCCCATTTGCCTCATATGCCTCGGCAAGGCTGTCCAGCGCATTGCTGGACGTTGGAAACAGCAGCACATTCAGTGCAAACACACGAATCGCCGCTTCTGCGCCGAGATTGGACAGAACGGTGTAGCCCGTCGTGTTGACCACAGCCTCGAGTTGATTCAGGGGGATGCTGTTGTCGGCACGCAGCGCATCAGCCACCAGCTGCGTGTCGTGATCGACAGGCGACTGCAGCGCAAAGGCAATGAGCTTCTCCGACACGGCTTCGGCAGGAAAAGTCTGTGGCGCGATGGTGGCCATGATGCTGTCGACCAGCACCCTGGACCACACACCACGCGCGCTGCCATTGGTCAGGTAAAGGATGGTGTAGCCATCGTCATCCAGAGAACCGGCGAACAGCAGCCGCACTCTCACCATCGCGCCGCCATCATGACCAACATACTGGTAGGCATCACTTGCCCCACGCTCCCAGCCGCTGGCAAACCAGCCACGCCGTCCGTTGGGCAACACCTGCGGTTGCCAGAGCTGTTGCAGCGTTGCCTTGCCGACTAATTTCCCGGTACGTATCGCGTCCATGAAGATGGCCAGATCGTCGATGCCGGTGTACAGCTCGGCATGCCCGAGGGCGTAATCGGGCCAGGCGATCTCTGGCTGTTTCTGCAGCGTTCCGTCTTTGCCAACGTAAGCACTGACCACCTCATCAGCCGGTAATCGGGAGCGTCCGAGGAAGGTATGCGCCAGCTGTAACGGCTCGATGATCCGCTCGGACACGATCTGCGAATACGGCTTGCGGTAATGCGCCTGGAGCAGCTGCGACAGCACCAGATAATTGGTGTTGATGTAGCGCGTGTCGCTGCCGGGTGGAAAGAGCAACGGTTGCCTGCCCAGCGCCGCAAGGACGGCGTGCGCAGTTGCAGGAAACGATGCGTTGGCCTCCGGCGAGCCGCTCATTTGCTCCTGGGTAAAGTACTCGGGCAACCCGGAGGTGTGGTTGAGTAGCTGGCGCACCGTGATCTTGTTCCAGCGCTGCGGCAACTCTGGCAAGTAGACCCGTGCAGGTCGATCCAGATCGATCTGGTCAGCTTCGACCAGCTGCATGATCAGCGTGCTGACCAACAGCTTGCTTACCGAGAACACTGGAAAGATCTGCTCGCGCGTGACCGGCTGTTGGCTATCGAGATCGGCAAGCCCATCGCCACCGCGAAACAGCAGCTTCCCGTTGTGGGCGACGTACACGGCCTGACCCACGATGCCGTAGCGCTGCCGATTGAGCTGCATCTGCTGCATTACGTTGTCGGCCAATGCATCGGCCGCCGCGATCAACGGCAAACACAGCGACAGAAGGAGCACAGTCTGCAACAGACGTCCCATCGCCGTCGCTGCAGGTTGTAACTCACGATGACGATGGACCTCTTGATCCAGCGTGAGCCTGCCTTGGCGCTGCATCGCATCCATGAGGCAGAAGGACTGCGGTAAACCGGTCTTAGAAGGCGTCACTGCCATTGGACTGCTCCCACTTGGAGAGCGTCAGTCTAGTGGGTGTTGACAGGCACAGCACGATTATTAGAGCGGCTCACAAACCTTAGCGAGCGACCGACTAGTGGTGGGTGAGCACAGTGGTTTTGTCAGCTGCCTTTCATTGGATGCAGTCAGAAGCCACGTCAAATACGGCGTCGGTCAAGGCCGCGATGCCCTCACCGCTCCAAACGGTTTGCTGGTTGCTTTGAGAAGCGCTACGCACACCGACCATCTCGACTGGTCCTTGCCCGCCCACCGTCGCGGGACCTTACGCGGCATGGATGCCGCGTAAGAGCCTACACGGACGTACTTGCGGCGTGTCCCGCGAGGGTGGGCGGGCAAGGGCCCTGCAGCCAACTCACAAATCATCCGCTCTGCAGTAGAAAAGCGTGTAGTCGTTTTCTTAGCCGCTCGTAATACAGCTGCGCCCTTGTCACCCGCGCTCAATGCCCACCAGCAGCCGCAGCACCACCGGCACCCGCACCAAACGGCGGTTTGGCCAGCCACAGGAAGAAGATGATCGCCAGGAACGTCCAGCCGAGCAGGTAGAAGATGTCGTTGAAGCCCATCTGCGAGGCCTGGTGGTTGATCATGTTGTTGAGCGAGGCCGCGCCGCGTTGCAGGTCGCCCTGCCCCATTGCGGCGACCTGTTCCTGCATGCCCGGCGTGTACACCGAAATGTGCTCGGTGATGTGCGCGTGGTGCACCTGGGTGCGACGTGCCCACAGATAGGTGGTCAACGATGCGGCAAAGCTGCCGCCCAAGGTGCGCAGGAAGGTGGCAAGGCCCGAGCCTGCCGCGATCTCGCGCCCGTCCAGATCCGACAGCAGAATCTGCAGCACCGGCATGAAGAACAACGCCACGCCCACGCCCATCACCAACTGCACGGTGGCCACGTGATTGAAGTCCACCTGCAGGTTGAAGTTGGAGCGCAGGAAGCTGGTGAACGACAGAAAGATGAAGGCCACGGTGGCGAGCATGCGCAGATCGAACCGCAGCGCGTACTTGCCCACAAATGGCGTCATCAGCACCGGCAGGATGCCGATCGGCGCGGTGGCCAGGCCAGCCCAGATCGCCGTGTAGCCCATGTCGCGCTGCAGCCATTGCGGGATCAGCAGACTCACACTGAAGAACGCCGCATACGCCACCACCATCGCTAATGTCCCGGCGCGAAAATTGCGATGCCGGAACAGCTTGAGATCGACGATGGGGTCCTTGTCGGTGAGCTCCCAGATCACGAATATCACCAGCGCCACCGCAGCGACGCAGGCCAGCACCACGATCTTGTCGGAGGAGAACCAATCCTCGTCGTTGCCCAGATCAAGCACCAGCTGCAGCGCGCCGACACCAACCACTAGCAGGATCAGACCGATGTAATCCATGCGCGGCTTTTCAAGTTGCTCGGGGCGATGGCGCAACTGCGAACCCACGATGCTGCTGGCGATGATGCCTAGCGGCACGTTGATCAGAAAGATCCATTCCCAACTGTAGTTGTCGGTGATCCAGCCGCCCAGGATCGGGCCGGCGATCGGTGCCACCACGGTGATCATCGCCAGCAAGGCGAGCGCCTGCCCGCGTTTTTCGCGTGGATAGATCGACACCAGCAGACTCTGGGTGATCGGGTACATTGGCCCGGCAACAAA
Organism: Xanthomonas sp. NCPPB 3959; assembly: GCF_056675575.1. NCBI lineage: Bacteria > Pseudomonadati > Pseudomonadota > Gammaproteobacteria > Lysobacterales > Lysobacteraceae > Xanthomonas > Xanthomonas sp. NCPPB 3959. Next base: position 31,240 of record NZ_JBWWVR010000008.1, on the reverse strand, counting down.
TCCCTGCAGCGCACGCGACACCACCAGCATGCCCATGCTCTGGGCCAGCCCGCATAGCAACGAAGCAACGGTGAAGGCCAGTGTCGACCACACGAACAACTTGGTCTCGCCAAAACGCCGACTCAGCCAACCGGTCAGCGGCAAGGCAATCGCGGTGCTGACCGCAAACGAGGTGATGACCCAGGTGGCCTGCTGCGAACTGGCACCGAGATTGCCGGCGATGGTCGGCAACGACACGTTGGCGATGGTGGTGTCCAGCACCTGCATGAACGAGGCCATCGCCAGGCCCACGGTGCACAACGCCACGCTCGCCGGGCGAAAGCCGGCGGCGGGCGCAGGCGCCGAGGGGCCGCCGGGCGCGGTGGGAGCTTGCGAAGACATGCTGGCTTAGCCCGCCTTGGAAACAGCCTGCGCGGGCAGGTTGTCCTGGATGATGCGTTGGATATCCGCGTCGGCAGCCTGCAACTGCTGCGCATACACGTCGGTGGAAAATACCGCGCCGTTGGCGAACTTGGTCGGCAACACGCTGCCCTGCTGATCGTGCAGATTGACCTCGACCTTCATCGACAAGCCAATGCGCAAGGGATTGCCGGCCAGTTGCTTGGCATCCACCGCAATGCGCACCGGCACGCGCTGCACGATCTTGATCCAGTTGCCACTGGCGTTTTGCGCCGGCAACAGCGAGAACGCGCTGCCGGTGCCCAGGCCCAGGCTTTCGATCCGGCCGGTGTAGTTCACGCCGCCGCCGTACAGATCCGAATGCAATTCCACCGGCTGGCCCAGACGCATGTGCTTGAGCTGAGTTTCCTTGAAATTGGCTTCCACCCACACCTGCTCCAGCGGCACCACCGCCATCAGCACGCTACCGGGCTGCACACGCTGGCCGAGCTGCGCCGAACGACGCGCCACGTAACCGGACACCGGCGCAATCACACCGGTGCGCGCATGGTTGAGATAAGCTTGACGCAGCTGCGCGGCAGCCGTCTGCACGTCTGGCTGATTCGCCACCGCGCTGTCATCCACCAATGCGCGATTACGCTCGAAGCTCTCGCGCGAACCGCTCACCGCCGCTTCGGCCGCAGCGAGTTCTTCGCGGGCATGCGCCAGTTCTTCGTTGGAAATCGCGCCGCTGGCCGCCAGATCCTTACGCCGTGCGAAGTCGGCGCGTGCACTGCGCAACGTGACCTCGCGCGAGGACAATTCGGCCTGCGCGCCTTCCACACTGCGATACAGACCGCGCACCTGACGCACGGTCTTGGCCAGGTTGGCTTCGGCCTGCTGCAAGGCGACGGCAGTATCGGCCGGGTCCAGCTGCACCAGCAACTGGCCGCGCTCCACGCGCATGCCGTCTTCGGCGCCGATGCTGACCACGGTGCCGCCCACCATCGGGGTGATCTGCACCTGGTTGCCCTGCACATACGCGTCGTCGGTGTCTTCGTGCCAGCGGCCGACCAGGAAGTACCACACCACAAGACCGATGATCGCCAGGATCACCACAATGGCCACGATGCGCAGCGCCGCACGGCGCTTGCTGGGCGCGGCCGGCGCAGGTTGGGAAGAAGTTGCAGTCGTCTGGCTCATCGTTGCTGTCTCAGGAATTCGGTTGTGCGGAAGTGGTCGCGGCGTGTGCGGTGTCGCGCGCAGGTTCCGGCGTGAATCCGCCGCCCAAGGCGCGCTGCAACCTCACCGAGGCCAACAGTTGTTGCGATTGCAGGCTGGCCATGCGCTGGCGTGCGAGCAGCAATTGCTCCTGCACGCTGAGCACTTCCAGATAGCTGCCGATGCCGGCGCGGTAGCGCTGTTGTGCGAGATCGAAGGCGGCAGTGACGGTCTGCACTGCCTCGTCCTGCGAGCGTGCGCGCTGCTCCAGCGAACGCACTGCGTTGACCTGGTCGGCCACCTCGCGCAGCGCATCGAGCACCTTCTGGTTGTAGTCGGCCACCGCCAGGTCGTATTGCGCATCGCTGCCGGCCAGATTGGCGCGCAGCTTGCCGCCATCGAAGATCGGCAAGCTCAAGGCCGGGGCGACCACGCCAAACAGCGATGCACTTTCCAGCAACTGGCCGACATCCCGGTTCACCAGCCCGCCCAACGCGGTGATGTTGAAGCTGGGATAGAAGCGCGTCTTGGCGACCGCAATGTTTTTATCTGCCGCTTCAACGCGCCAGCGCGCGGCGACCACATCGGGGCGATGACCCAACAACTCGGCCGGCAATGCACTTGGCAATTGCAGCGCGCCTGCGCTGCTCAAGGTGGGGCGCGCGATATCCAGCCCGCGGTCCGGGCCCTGCCCGACCAACGCGGCCAACGCCGTGCGCGCTTCGTCGATCTGCTGCTGCGCCGATTGCAGCTGCTGTTGCGCAGCCGGCACGCGTGCCTGCGACTGACGCACCTGCAATTCACTATCGATGCCGGCGCCGCGACGTTGCCGAGTCAAATCCAGGGTCTTCTGCGCGCGCATCAGCTCATCGTTGGCCACATCGTGCAAACGCCACGCGTAATCGAGCTGGGCATAGGCTTCGGCGATCGCCGCCGACAGGTTCAAACGTGCCGCCTGCGCATCCACATCGGCCGCATGCGCCTGGTCCACTGCGGCTTCCCAGGCGGCGCGCTTGCCGCCCCACAGGTCCACGCCGTAGCGGAAATCCAGCACTACCTGGCCGTTGCCGCCGAACTTGCCGCCGCGTTCCTCGCCCACCACCGATTCGGGCAACTGCACGCCGGCATAGCCACCGGACACCGACAGGCTCGGGCCGCGGTCGGCCTGCGCGGTGCCGATGCCTGCCTGCGCCTGGCGCAGGCGCGCATCGGCCGCCGCCAGGCTGGGGCTGCGCTGCAGGCCTTCGGCAATCAGCGCGTTCAATTGCGGATCGCCCAAGGCGCGCCACCAATCGCTGGCCGGCCACGCCGCCGGGCTCAGGGTGGTTTGCGCCAGCATGCGCTCGGCATGCAGCGCGCCCGGTTCCAGCACGGCACCTTGCGGGGCCAGACCACGACTGCTGGCGCAGGCGGCCAATGCCAGCGTCAAGGCGGTCAGCACAAGCGGCCGCGCAAAGCGCGTTGAGCGCAGGCGCAACATCTGGATCGAGGAACTAGCAGCGTTCATGAGTTGAGTGCATCGCGGACACGGATGAGAAGAGAGGTGAGTTGTTCGCGCTCGGGCGCGGCCAGATCGCGCAGACCGTGCTCGATGGCGCGTTCGCCGCGCAGCTTCAGGCGCTCCCACAAGGCCACGCCCTGTTCGGTCATGACGATCTGCAGCGCGCGCCGGTCTTGCGCATGCGGCTCCCGCCGCACTGCGCCCAGCGCTTCAAGCTTGTCGAGCAGCCGGGTCACCGCGCTCGGGGTCTGGTCCAACGCAAGCGCCAGTTCGTTGGCCGTACACGGCGAACGCACTGCCAGAATCTTCAAGCCGACGTAGTGGCTGAAACCGAAGTCGGGCAGTTCGCCCTTCATCTCGGCATCGAGCTGCCGCATCAGCGCGTCGCGCACCTGGCGCAGCAACAAGCCGAACGACGGCGAGGTGGAGGAGAGATCGTTCATGGCCGGCTATTTTCTTCCGGAATATATATTTGTCAATGCAAATATGTCGAAAGGGATTAAACCGCCTGCAAGGATCGCCACGATACGCGCGGGTCTGCCTGGCCTGGTAATACAATTGCGCCAATGACTATCGAAAACCCGCCAACGACGGTCGATGCCTTGCCTCCGGGCGTGCGCGCCAGCTTCGAGTGGGCCGATGGTCCGGAAGTGATCGCTTTTTTGGCCGATCTGCATGCGGTATGGGCGCCGGAGACCGCCCCGCACGCGCATGTGCGCGGCCAGCTGATGTATGTGGAGCACGGCGTGCTGACCGTGCATACCGAACAGGGCACCCTCTCATTGCCGCCGGGCTGCGCCGGCTGGATGCCGCCCGGCCAGCAGCACACCGTGGAGCTGGCCGGGCCGATGCGCGGCTGGGGCGTGGTGGTGCGGCCGGATGTCTGTGCCGCCCTGCCCGCCCAGGGCGGCGTGATTCGCCTGACCGGGCTTGCGCGCGAAGTCATCATGCGCGCAGCAGGCTGGCCGCTGGACCAGCCGCTGGATGCCGCCCGGCAACGGCTGGCCGCCGTGCTGCTGGACGAGCTGTGCCAGGTGCAGATCGACCACCTGCACCTGCCGATGCCAGCCGACCGCCGGCTGCTGCGCATCGCCCGTCAGTTGCTCGACACCCCCGCCGACCCGCGCCCGCTGGATGCCTGGGCCGATTGGGGCGGGCTGTCGCCGCGCAGCCTGAGCCGGCACTTCCGCAGCGAGACCGGGCTGAGTTTCGCGCAGTGGCGGCAGCAGGCCAGGCTCGCCGAAGGCCTGCGGCGCTTGAGTCAGGGCAGCGCGGTGGCACAGGTCGCCGACCAGCTCGGCTACAGCAGCCCCAGCGCTTTCGTCAGCGTGTTCCACCGCCATTTCGGCGCCCCGCCCACGCGTTATCTGGCCGGTGGCCACGCGCGCGGCTTGGCATCCCCCGCCGCATCCGGATAATCGGCGCTCTTCGAGCTCGCGCCTGGCGCGCGGGTTCCTCTTTCGTAGGACCTGGCTTCGCAATGACCGATCTGACCCGCCCCACCTTCCATGGCTTCGAGCAGCTGCCGCTGCGCGAGTACGCCGAACGCGCCTACCTCGACTATTCGATGTACGTGGTGCTCGACCGCGCCCTGCCGTTCCTGGGTGACGGCTTGAAGCCGGTGCAGCGGCGCATCATCTTCGCGATGAGCGAGCTGGGCCTGAACGCCGCCGCCAAGCCGAAGAAATCCGCACGCACCGTGGGCGATGTGATCGGTAAGTACCATCCGCACGGCGACAGCGCGTGCTACGAAGCGCTGGTGCTGATGGCGCAGCCGTTTTCGTACCGTTACCCGCTGATCGAAGGCCAGGGCAACTTCGGTTCCACCGACGATCCGAAGTCGTTCGCGGCGATGCGCTACACCGAATCCAAGCTGACCCCGATCGCCGAAGTGCTGCTGGGCGAAATCAGCCAAGGCACCACCGATTGGGCCGCCAACTTCGACGGCACCCTGGAAGAGCCGACCTGGCTGCCGGCGCGCCTGCCGCACCTGCTGCTCAACGGCACCACCGGCATTGCGGTGGGCATGGCCACCGACGTGCCGCCGCACAACCTCAACGAGATCGTCAGCGCGCTGCTGCGCCTGCTCGACAACCCCGATGCCACGGTCGCCGAACTGTGCGAGCACGTGCTCGGCCCGGACTACCCGACCACCGCCGAAATCATCACCCCGGTGGCCGACCTGCGCGCCATCTACGAGACCGGCCATGGCAGCGTGCGTGCGCGCGCCACCTACAAGAAAGAACACGCGAACATTGTCATCGACGCGCTGCCGTACCAGGTCTCGCCGTCCAAGGTGATCGAGCAGATCGCCCAGCAGATGCGCGCCAAGAAGCTGCCGTGGCTGGAAGACATCCGCGACGAATCCGACCACACCAGCCCGGTGCGGGTAGTGCTGGTGCCGCGCTCCAACCGCGTCGATGCCGAGCAGTTGATGGGCCACCTGTTCGTCACCACCGACCTTGAGCGCAGCTACCGCGTCAATCTCAATGTGATCGGCCTGGATGGCCGGCCGCAGGTGAAGAATCTGCGCCAGTTGCTGAGCGAGTGGCTGACCTTCCGCAGCGATACCGTCACCCGCCGCCTCAACCATCGCCTGCAAAAGGTCGAGCGCCGCCTGCACCTGTTGGAAGGCTTGTTGATCGCCTTCCTCAACCTGGACGAAGTGATCCGCATCGTCCGCAGCGAGGACGAACCCAAGCCGGTGTTGATGGCCAAGTTCGCACTCAGCGAGGAACAGGCCGAATACATTCTGGAAACCAAGCTGCGCCAGCTGGCGCGCCTGGAAGAAATGAAGATCCGCGGCGAGCAGGAAGCCCTCGCCAAGGAACGCGCGCAGATCCTAGCCATTCTCGAAAGCAAGACCAAGCTGAAGAAGCTGATCAAGGACGAACTGACCGCCGATGCCAAGAAGTTCGGCGACGCACGTCGCTCGCCACTGGTGCAGCGTGGCGCGGCGCAGGCGATCGACGAAACGGAGATGGTCGCCAGCGAACCGATGACCGTGGTGTTGTCGGAAAAGGGCTGGGTGCGCGCGGCCAAGGGCCACGAAGTGGATCCGGCCGGCATGTCCTACCGCGATGGCGACAGCCTGCTGGCCGCAGTGCGCAGCCGCAGCACCCATCAAGTGGCGTTCCTGGATTCGGAAGGCCGCGCCTACTCCACCGCAGTGCACACCCTTCCCTCGGCGCGAGGCAATGGCGAGCCGTTGACCGGGCGGTTCTCGCCCGCTTCCGGCGCGTCGTTCCAGGTCATGGCCAGCGCCGACAACGCCACCCGCTTCGTGCTGGCCTCATCGCACGGCTATGGCTTCGTCACCCGCTTCGAAAACCTCACCGGTCGCAACAAGGCCGGCAAGGCGATGCTCAATCTGACCACCGGCGCGCAAGTGCTCACGCCGGCGCAAGTGATCAACCCGCAGAGCGATCGCATTGTCGCGGTCACCAGCGCCGGCAATCTGCTGGCGGTGGCGGCCAGCGATGTGCCTGAGCTGGACAAGGGCAAAGGCAACAAGATCATCGAGATCCCCAAGGCCAAGCTCGGCACCGAGCGCGTGGTGGCGGTGGTGGCGGTGGCGCCGGGCAACACGCTGCTGGTACGCAGCGGAGCACGCACCATGAGCCTGTCGTTCAAGGATCTGGATACGTATGTGGGCGCGCGTGCGAGCCGCGGGGCGTTGTTGCCGCGCGGGTGGCAGAAAGTAGATGGGCTGGAAGTGCAGTAACGCTTGTTCACCTAAGCGGCGCGCGGCGGCGCGTTCGATGCTGTCGTCGCGCCCTCGATTAGTTCGGCTTGGAACATCCAAACGACGCTGAAGTTCAAGCTCTGCGTCGTCTTGAGAGGTCATCGAACGGTGCGGATGCGTCGGTTGTAGAGCGGATGATCTGCGGCTTGGCTGCAGGGTCCTTGCCGGCCCACCATCGCGGGACACGCCGCAAGTACATCCATGTAGGCTCTTACGCGGCATCCATGCCGCGTAAGGTCCCGCGATGGTGGGCGGGCAAGGACCAATCAAGATGGTCGGTGTGCGTGGTTGCGCGCGGTGTCTGCCAGGCAGCTGTGCGATGAGTTGCGGTCTGATCAGCTCCTTTCGAGCGGCAATATCACTCCTATTTTCGCCATCACATCACTGGTCAACGCAAGACAACAAGACAACATCATGGACACAGATTTCTGGCTGCAGCGGTGGCAGGACGGTCAGACCGGCTTCCATCAGGACGAGGTGATGCCGCTGCTGCAAAAGCATTGGCCGGCGTTGCAGTTGCCGAAGGCTGCCCGCGTGCTGGTGCCGTTGTGCGGCAAGACACTGGATATGCATTGGTTGGCCGCGCAAGGCCATCGCGTGCTGGGTGTGGAAGTATCGCCGTTGGCAGTCACGCAGTTCTTCGATGACGCAGGCCTGCAACCGCAGCGACACACCAGCAGCGCCGGCGAGCACTTTATTGCCGGCCCGATCGAAATCATATGCGGCGATGCCTTTGCACTGGACGTAAGCGTGCTGGCCGATTGCAGCGCTGTCTATGACCGCGCTGCATTGATCGCCCTGCCTGCGGCGCTACGTCGGCGCTATCTGGAGACCGTCTATGCGCACCTGCCCACAGGCTGCTGCGGTCTATTGATCACGCTGGAGTATCCGCAAGCCGAAAAAGCCGGCCCACCCTTCTCGGTGGATGCTGCCGAGGTGCACGCATTGTTCGACGCGCAGTGGCAGGTGCAGGCGTTGGAACACCGCGACATCCTGGATCAGGAGCCGCGCTTCCGTGCCGATGGCGTTACCGCACTGTCGACCGGGGTGTATCGCCTGCAACGCAACTGACGATCGCGTTCGAACGCGCTGTCGCGCCCGAACGCCGTCTTCGCATCAGTCGGCCGCTGCATGTTTCGCACAATGCGCGAGTCGCAATCCAATCGAGACCGCGTGACCTTGCACCACGCGGTGGTTATGCACACGCGCGCAATGCGCCAAGCAAGACACCGCAGCAGACGGTCGGTAGATGACGCAAGCAGCGCAGCAATCGCGATGCACAGCGCGGCACCTGCCGACTGCGAAGCTGTGCTGCGCCAGCTCTTCGGCTGCGCAGCGCCCAGTCGCCCGACTCAGCCGGCCACGTGACCCTTGTCGATCTTCGAGGTCTGGTACAACTCCAGGCCAATGCGCTTGATCAGGCCGAGCTGCTGCTCCAGCCACCAGGCGTGGTCTTCTTCGGTGTCCTGCAGCTGCTTGAGCAGCATGTCGCGGCTGACGTAGTCGCCATGTTCTTCGCACAGCTTCATGCCGGCGGCGAGCGCAGCGCGCACTTCGTATTCCACCACCAGATCGCGCTCGAGCATCTCCACCACGGTCTTGCCGGGCGCAAACTCAGACGGCCGCATGTCCGGGTCGCCTTCCAGGAACAGGATGCGCCGCAGCAGCGCGTCGGCGTGCTCGGTCTCTTCCTGCATCTCGTGATTGATGCGCTCGTACAGCGCCATCAGGCCCTGATCTTCGTAACGGCGCGAATGCAGGAAATACTGGTCGCGTGCCGCCAGCTCGCCGCGCAGCAGCTGCTTGAGGTAATCGACGACTTCGGGATGGCCTTTCATGGTGTGCTCCAGCGACGCAATGCGCGCATGGTGCCCTAAGCCGCCGGGCAATGATCTAATCGGAATCACTTTCAGTTGCGTTGCCACCAGACCCGCCACCGTCATGACGGCGCACCACACTTTGACCGAGCTCAAGGAATCGACAATGCGCAAATGGCTGGGCCGGCTGCTGCTGGCAATCGTGGTGTTGGGCGTGGCGGCCGTGTTGGCCGTGTATCTGTTGATGCGTGGCAGCCTGCCGCAGCTGGACGGCAATAACGCACTGCACGGCCTGGCGGCGCCGGTCAGCGTGCAGCGCGACCGGTTGGGCGTGGTCACCATCGATGCGGCCAGCCAGGTCGATGCCATGCGCGCGCTCGGCTATGTGCACGCGCAGGAGCGCTATTTCGAGATGGATCTGATGCGCCGCGCGCCGGCCGGTGAACTCTCCGAGCTGTTTGGCGCCGCAGCGCTGGACCTGGACAAACGCAATCGCGTGCATCGGTTGCGTGCACGCGTGCATGCCAGCCTGGACATTGCTGCAGGCAGCCAGCGCGCAGCATTGCAGGCCTATACCGACGGCGTGAATGCGGGGCTGGCGACCTTGCGCGTGCGTCCATGGCCGTACCTGCTGCTGCGGCAGACACCGCGCGCGTGGACGCTGGACGATTCCATCCTGACCGGCATGGCGATGTACGCCGACCTGCAGGACAACGACAACCAGACCGAACTGGCCATCGCACGCATCCGCGCGGTGGTGCCGCCCGCACTGGCGGCGCTGCTCGATCATCAGGGCTCCAGCTGGGATGCACCGCTGTTCGGGCCGGCACTGGGCGATGCGGCGCTTCCGGATGCGGCAACGCTGGATCTGCGGCGTTTGCCGCATCCAGCCGCTGCACCACGCGCCGAACAACCGACCCCGGGCAGCAACAACTTCGCCGTGGACGGCAGCCTCACCCGCGATGGTCGCGCCATCGTCGCCGACGACATGCACCTGGGCCTGCGTGCGCCCAACATCTGGTTCCGCGCGCGCTTGCGGTATCCGGATACCAGCGCGCCCGAGGGCAAGGTGGATGTCACCGGCTTCACCCTGCCCGGCCTGCCGGCGGTGGTGGTCGGCAGCAATGGGCACGTGGCCTGGGCGTTCACCAACAGCTATATCGATACAGCAGATTTTGCGCGGATTGCGCCAGCCACGCCCGGGCATCCGCAAGCGCTCACCACGCATGTCGAAACGATTCTTGTGGCAGGCGCTGCACCGGTAAGTTTTCCTGTCCGCGAGGCGATCTGGGGCCCGATCCTGCACGAGAATGCCGACGGCAGTTTGCTCGCGCTGCGCTGGGCCGCGCAGCTTCCCGGCGCAATCCGCCTGGATTTCGCGCAGATGAGTAGCGCGGCGGATCTGCAGGCGGCCTTTGCGGTGGCGGATCGCTCGGGCATTCCCGCGCAAAATCTCGTACTGGCCGATCGCAGCGGGCGCATCGCCTGGCGGGTGATCGGCGCGCGTCCGGCACGCAATGCGGGGTGCAGCCCGAGCGGTATTGCCGAACTTGCAACCTCGGCGCAGGAGTCGAACGAGGCATTGCCTGCGGCTGCTGGCGCGGTCGCTTCCGAACCTGCGCCGACCGGCTGCGTGCCATGGCCCGTGCGCAGCGACGATGCACCCGCCTTGATCGACCCACCCACGCACCGGCTCTGGACTGCCAACAGCCGCATCGTCGATGCGCAACAGCTGGCGACACTCGGCAATGCCGGCTACGACCTGGGCGCGCGCGCGCAGCAGATTCGCGACGACTTGTTCGCAAAACAGCGTTTCAACGAACTGGATCTGCTTGCCATCCAGCTCGACGATCGCGCCGTGCTGCTCACGCGGTGGTGGCAGTTGTTGCGCAGCGTGGTCGAACACAGCAAGGACCCGGCGCTGCAACAGATCGAAGTCGCCACGCGGCAGTGGGACGGGCATGCGTCCACCGGCTCGGTGAGCTATCGCATCGTGCGCGGTTTTCGCAGCATGACCATCGATGCCGTGGAAGCCGGACTGCTGGCACCGGCAAACGCTGCGCTTGGCGATGACTTCGTGCCGCCGCGTCGCGCGCAGTTGGAAGGCATCGTCTGGCCGATGCTGCAGCAGCGCCCTGCACATTTGTTGCCGCCCACGTACACCAGTTGGGATCAGCTGCTTGCCGATGCTGCACGCGGTGCGCAGACGGATTTAGCTGCGCAGGACGGCCCCTTGAGCGAGCGCACCTGGGGCGAGCGCAATACCGCCGCGATCTGCCACCCGATCGCGCGCGCCTTGCCTGCCCTCGCCAAGCGCTGGCTGTGCATGCCGCCCGATCAACTGCCCGGCGATCGCGACATGCCGCGCGTGCAAGGCCCGGCCTTCGGCGCCTCCGAACGCATGGTGGTCTCGCCAGGCCACGAACGCGACGGCATCGTGCATATGCCGGGCGGCCAGAGCGGACATCCGTTGTCGCCGTTCTGGGGCGCGGGGCATGACGATTGGGTGCATGGCCGGCCGACCCCGTTTTTGCCGACGGCTACGCGTTACACGCTGCGATTGCAGCCGAATTAGGCGTGATTGCGTTGTCAGATCTGTCGGGTACGGGTCTCGGCGGAAGCGTAGAAAAAGAAGCACAGAAATGAAGCGCAGGAAGAGGTGGGCTGCAGTAGCCCCTCTCCCGCCGGGAGAGGGGTTGGGGTGAGGGTACGGGCGCATGCCATGCAACCGATGGCATGCGATGCAGCTCATCCTGCACTAGCTTCAAGGGGCTCCCTGCATGACAGACGGCACGATGCTGCGCCCGTACCCTCATCCGCCCTTCGGGCACCTTCTCCCGGCGGGAGAAGGGATGCGCTGCGCGTCTGCGTGTCCATATGTCTGAATTTCTGCGTTCTGCGTTCTACAAATTCTGCACGTCTGCAAATCTCCACCCTGCACCTCTCAACACCTACGCCCGGCTCAACACCTACACCCGGCCACCTCTAGCGGTCCACGCAGCGAAGCGAGCACATCATGCTAAGATGCATTTGATAACCATTCCCATTAGTGACCAATGCGCCCCACGCTCCTTGTCACCGCGCTTACCGCTGCGCTCGCCCTGCACTCGCCATCCGCTTTCGCTCAGCACACCAGCACCTCAGCAACTGTCACCGAGCTGGATGGCGTCGATGTCATCGGCCGTGCGCAAACGCTCTACAAGTCCGAAGACGCCGCAGTGGCCACACGCACCGATACGCCGCTGGCGCTGGTGCCGCAGTCGGTGCAGGTGCTGCCGCGCGAGTTGATCGACGACCAGGCGGCGCGGCAGATCACCGACCTGTATCGCAGCATCAGCGGCATCAGTTTCTTCAGCTATGCCGGTGTCACCCTGCGCGGATTCCGCCAGGAAAACGTGTTGTACGACGGATTGCGCGGCGACCCGTATGCCGGCTTCTCGGTGCCGCAGCTGTTCAATATCGAACGCGTGGAAGTGCTCAAGGGCCCGGCCGGTGCGTTGTATGGCGGCGGCGAACCCGGTGGCGTCATCAATTACGTCACCCGCAAGCCCGGTCATCAGACCGCGCGTCGAGTGGAGCTGCAGGTAGGCAATCAATCCTTCGCTGCGGCCTCGTTCGAAGCCACCGGCCCGGCACGCGACGATGGGCGCATCCGTTACCGCATCGGTGCTTATGCCGATGGCGAGAATGGTTTTCGCTGGAACACCGATAGCCAGAGCCAGATCGGCGATGCGTCGGTGGCGTTCGACATCGGCCAGACCGGCGAGCTCACGCTGCAGTACACCGACATCACCCAGAACCTGGGCGGCAATCGCCTGCGTGGCGTGCCGGTGGACGACAACGGCAACTTCCTCACCGATCGTCGCTGGAATCACAACGAGCCCACCGACTTTCTCGACATGCGCGCCAAGGTGGCCTTCGCGCAGTACCGCTTTGCGCCGTCGGATGCGTGGGACGTGGACATGGCGCTGCGCTGGTTCAAGAACGACGAGCATCAGATCTATCACGAGCCGATGGGCTTGATCGACCGCGATGGCGACGGCACCGCCGAATGGATGACGCGGCAGTTGCGCAATCAGTTCCGCGACAACGATGCGATCTCCAGCAACGTCAACGCGATCTTCCGCGCCAGCATCGGCGCGATCGAACACAAGCTGCTGATGGGCGCGGATTACTACCGGCTGGATGCGGATTTCCGCGCGCAGACCGCCAACACCGCCGATACCGGACGCACGCGCGGCCCGGTGCCGGGCATCGATCTGCTCAACCCGGTGTACGGGCGCAGCGGCTTTTACGACTATGGTCTGGACAGCCTGCCCTGGCGGGCTACCAGCACCCGCAGTCAGCGTTATGGCGCGTATCTGCAGGACGAACTCACGCTGACGCCGCGCTGGTATGCGATGGCCGGGTTGCGCTGGGACGGCTTCAAGGACGACAACCTGCTGGATGGCTCGCGCGTCACCGGCAACGATCTCAGTTGGCGCGTGGGCAGCACCTTCGTGTTGCGCGATGGCGTCAATGCCTACGCAAGTTATGCCAGCGGTTTTCTGCCGCAGGATGCGGCAAATCAGGACAGCAGCGTCGGCGGGCCATTCGATCCCGAGCGCAGCACGCAATGGGAAGTCGGTCTGAAAACCGCGCTCAACGATGGCGGGCTCACGCTCAATACTGCGCTGTACCGCATCGAACGCAGCAATATCGTGCAAGCCAACGGCAGCATCGTCGATGGCGTCAATCAGCTCTCCGCCCTCGGCCTGGTGCGCAGCGAAGGTCTGGAAGTGGATCTGCTGGCCGACCTCACCGAGCGCTGGGTGCTCAACCTGACCTACGCCTACAACGATGCGCGCGTGCTCGATGCAGGCACCAACGGCATCACCAATGCCTCCGGGGACCGCTTCGCCAATGCACCGCGCAACACCTTCGGCCTATGGACGCGCTATGACCTGCCGGCCTGGAAATCGGCAATCGCCTTTGGTGCCGATTACGTGGGCGAGCGGGTCAGCCTGGAAGGCCAGCGCGTCAAACCGTATGCGATCTTCGACATCAGTTGGCAGACGCAGTGGGATGCGTGGAAGCTGCAGGTCAACGTCAAGAACCTGTTCGACAAGGTCTATGCGGTGAGCGGTTTCACCGAACGCACCGGGCATTTCCCGGGCGAACCGCGTCGCATCTATGCGCAGCTGGCTTACAGTTTTTAAGCGTGGCAACCGCGCACGTGCTCAGATCTTGATCGCTACGCTCAACTGTGACGTTCGTCAGCCGCTCCGGCGTGCCGCACACGCCGTTGCAGCCTCGACCACAGCAATGCAATGAACCTGCGCAGAATCGCGCATGCCGGAATCAGCCAGACCTTAACGTTCGGTGGGACACACTAGAGGCCGTCGCGATGTGGAGTTCATCTCCACACCATCGCTCCCCTCCCCTCACTGACCGGAATCCGCATGCCTCAGCTTGCCCGCTCCGTTTCCGCCCTGTTGCCATTGTTCATTGCCACTGCCTGCTCGGCCGCGCCACCCGCACAAGCCGGCCCACCGGACGCGCCCGTCGCCGCGTGCACCGCCAAAGTGCGCCCCGGCCAGGATCTGCAAAAAGCCATCGACAAGCTTCCGCAAAGCGATACGCCTGCGGTGTTGTGCCTGGAAAAAGGCGAATTTCCGCTCAACGGCCTGGTCTCGATCCACCGCGGCAATCTCACCTTGCGCGGCAAGGGACCGACCACCGTGCTGCGCATGGCCGATGGCGTGCAGCAGCCGGCGCTGGTGGTCGGCGATTACGAAAATCAGCAGCCGATCGGTGTGATCCGCAACGTCAGCATCGAAGACATGCAGATCGTCGCCAGCACCGGCGACAAGGAATTCATGCCCGAGCGCCCGTATCTGAGCAATAGCGCGGTGGTGGTGCGTTCCGGCCAGGGCATCAGGCTTGCCGGCCTGCAGGTCAACAAGTGCCGCAGCGCCTGCCTGCTGAGCGAGTACGACACGCGCGAGATCACCATCGAAAACAACGACGTCTCCGGTGCGATCTGGGATGGCGTGTCGTTCAACCGCACCGCCAAAGTCACCATGGTCAACAACTACATCCACGACAACGTGGCGGCAGGCCTGACCACCGAGCACCTGGAAGACAGCGAAATCCGCAACAACCGCTTCGAGCGCAATGGCAGCCAGGGCATCTATCTGTCGGATGCGCGGCGCAACCGCTTCAGCAACAATCAGTTCGAAGGCAACAAGGTCGCCGGCATCTTTCTGGCCTGCGCGATTCGCTACCGCACCCCGGAAATCCTGTGCTGGGACAACAGCATGAGCCAGGACAACGTGTTCGAGAACAACCGCTTTGCCAGCAATCCGTTCACCTACACCATCGGCGTGGACCGCGCCGCCAACTGCACTGCGGGCGACTTCAAGCCGAACCTGTGGCGCAACAACCAGGCCGATGTGGCCGGTGTGGATATCGAGCCGCAGCGCTACGGCTATTGCGTGCGCCACGAGTGATCGCAACAGTGGCCGGCAGTGCGTGAGCGCATGCCGGCCACTGCAGTTGTAGCGACGTTACGAAGCCAACGCCTGTTCGTGCACGCCGGCAATCGCACGGCCGGACGGGTCGGCCATCGCGGCAAAACTCGCATCCCAGGCAATCGCGGTCGGCGACGAACACGCGATCGACTTGCCGCCCGGCACCGTCTCCGCAGCCGCCTGGCTGGGGAAGAACTGCGCAAACAGCGTGCGATAGAAATACGCTTCCTTGGTCTGCGGTGGATTGACCGGATAGCGCTTGTCGGCCGCAGCCAGCTCGCGATCGCTCACATGCGCTTCGGCATGCGCCTTGAGTCCATCGATCCAGCCATAGCCCACGCCATCGCTGAACTGCTCTTTCTGTCGCCACAGAATCGACTCGGGCAGATAGCCGGCGAAGGCTTCGCGCAACACGCCCTTTTCCATGCGCATGGCGCCGCTGCTGGTCTTGTCGATCATCTTGAAACTGGCATCCATGCGCATCGCCACATCCAGGAACTCGCGATCCAGGAACGGCACGCGCGGCTCCACACCCCAGGCCATCATCGACTTGTTGGCGCGCAGGCAATCGAAGTTGTTGAGCGCGTCGAGCTTGCGCACCAATTCCTCATGGAATTCGCGCGCGTTCGGCGCCTTGTGGAAGTACAGATAGCCGCCGAAAATTTCGTCGCTGCCTTCGCCGGAGAGCACCATCTTGACGCCCATCGCCTTGATCCGTCGCGCCAGCAGAAACATCGGGGTGGATGCGCGAATGGTGGTGACGTCGTAGGTTTCGATGTGGCGGATGACTTCGGGCAATGCATCCAGGCCTTCTTCGAAGGTGTATTCGAAGCCGTGATGCACGGTGCCCAGCGCGGCGGCGGCGACTTCGGCGGCGGCCAGATCCGGCGAGCCTTTCAAGCCGATCGCGAACGAATGCAGGCGCGGCCACCAGGCTTCGGTGGTGTCGTTCTCTTCGATGCGATGGCGTGCGTAGCGCGCGGCAACGGCAGCGACCAGCGACGAATCCAGACCGCCAGACAGCAATACGCCGTACGGCACGTCGGTCATCAACTGGCGATGCACTGCACGCTCGAACGCCTCGCGCAATTCCTGCAACTGCACCTGCACGCCTTCCACTTCGGCATATTCGCGCCAGGCGCGCTCGTAGTAGCGGCTCAATGCGCCGGTGGCGCTGTCGTACCAATGGCCGGGCGGGAACTGCGCGGCATCGGCGCAATCGTCGACCAGCGATTTCAGTTCGGAGGCCACCCGCAAGCGGCCTTCGCGATCATGGCCCCAGTACAGCGGCACTACACCGATCGGGTCGCGCGCGATGATCACCCGCCCGGCGGCCTTGTCCCATAGCGCGAACGCAAAGATGCCGTTGAGGCGGTTGAGATACGAGGCCGGCGCATCTTCGCGATACAGCGCGTTGATCACCTCGCAATCGGAGCCGGTCTGGAACGCGTACGGCTGCGTCAGCTCCTGCTTGAGCTCGCGATGGTTGTAGATCTCACCGTTCACGGCGAGGGCGAGCTGCCCATCTTCGGACAGCAACGGCTGCGAACCACCGGCCGGGTCGACGATGGCCAGGCGCTCATGCACCAGGATCGCGCCGGTATCGACATACACGCCGCTCCAGTCGGGACCGCGATGGCGCTGCCGTTGCGAACATTCCAGTGCCTGCCGGCGCAATGCCTGCAGATCGTCACCGGGTTGCAGGCCGAAAATACCGAAGATGGAACACATGGAAACACTCCTGAAAAAACTGCGGGGGTTGGCGGCCGGTGGAAGAGCGTGCTGCACGAGAATGACACCCATAAAAAAACCCGCATCGGCCGATGCGGGTTTTCTGATTCCTGGGCGTTTGCTGTACTTCGCCTAGTCGCAGATCCGCATCGGCCGCGCACGATTATTCGCGCGCAGATTGTTGCGGTTGGCGTTATTGACGAGGTTTGGCAGGAGCGAGGACATGACTCGACCGTATCCCGCTTTCGACGGCGGCGCAACTGTTGCGATGGCAACCAAGCCCGGCATCGCAGACCACGCCGCGGTCGCACCGGCGTATTGCGAGGATAATGACCGCCCCAACAATCGGCAGTAATGGAATGACCCCACGCATCGGACGCATGCCGCCCCTGGCCCTGTTGCTTGCAGTGTTGCTGCAGGCCTGCAGCAGCGCCCCTCCGCGCACCGATCCAGTCTATCTGCAACAGCTGGAACAACAGGCGGCCGATGGCAGTTTCGACAGCGCGTGGAATGCGGCCGAACGCCTGGAGGCACGCAACGACCCGCGCGCCGTCCACTGGTACGAACGTGCCGCGGCGATCACCCCGTGGACGTTCCGCAACACCCGCGCCGAACTGGCGCTGGGACGAATCTGGGCAAGCGGGACGCTCTTCCATCCCGACAGCCCGTACATCGACCAGCGCGTCGCATTACGCGCGTCGCCGCGCAAGGGCGAGCGCTGGTACCTGGCAGCGGCCATGCATGGAAACCCGTATGCCATCGCCGAGCTCGCCAAGTTCCACCGCGACCGTGGGGAGGCGGCTGCAGCGTTGCGCTGGGATCTGCGCGCGACGATCTATGAGCGCTCCGCATCAGGATCGTCGGGGCTTCCCGCCGCCATCGCGCCAAGTGGCGGTGCATTGCACCCGCTGGTACGCGACATCCAGCGCCGCGCCCGTAACGGCGATGCTGAGGCGCAGGTCGATCTTGGCGCGCTGCATGAAAAAGGAATGGGTGGCGTGGACAGAGACGGTACGGAGGCGCTGCGCTGGTACCGGCGCGCGGCGGACCAGGGCAATGTGTATGGCCAGTATTTTTCTGGCCTGCTGCTCGGACGCGGCAGCAGCGGCGTGACGCGCGACGTGGAGACGGCGGCAACCTGGTTTGCCAAGGCGTCCGCACAGACGTTCTATATCGCGGACGAATCGCATTGGCGCGAGGCGATCAAACCGCCGTTCTGGACGTTCGACTAGCCCCCGAGCCTTGTGCGTCCATGCCGCCTGGCAGCGCAATGCAAGCGAGATGCTGCTGCAATCCGAGAGGTCTTAGCGCAGCTTGGCGATGCCCGCGTCGCGCAGCAGCATCGGCATGCCGCAGGTGACCGCATGCCGTGGCGCTGGCTGCGTAGTGTGCAAACCAGCGCGTGGCATGGGCATGGCCCGGCAATTCAGACCAGCAGGCGTTCGATCAGCGTGCGGTACAACGCCGGCAGCGCTTCCAGATCGGCCACGCGCACATGCTCATCGACCTGGTGGATGCTGGCGTTGACCGGGCCGACCTCGATGCATTGCGCGCCCAGCGGCGCGATGAAGCGCGCATCGGAGGTGCCGCCGCCAGTGCTCTCTTCCGGTGGCGCGCCGGCAAACTGCCCCAATACCTCGCGCGCGACGCTGCGCAGGCGCCCTTCCGGGGTGTAGAACGGCTCGCCGCTGCGATGCCAGCGCAGCGAATACTCCAGCGCGTGGCGATCCAGCACTGCGGCAATCTCAGCTTCCAATCGCGGCGCATCCCAATGAGGGGTGTAACGCAGATTGAAGGCCACCTGCAGCTCGCCGGGGATCACGTTGTTGGCGCCGGTGCCGGCATGGATATTGGAGATCTGCAGGCTGGTCGGCGGAAAACTTTCGAAGCCATCGTCCCATTGCCGTGCGACCAACTCTGCCAATGCAGGTGCTGCCAGATGGATCGGATTGCGCGCCTTGTGCGGATACGCCACATGCCCCTGCACGCCTTTCACCGTCAGCGTGCCGGACAGGCTGCCGCGGCGGCCGACCCGCAACAGATCGCCCAGCCGCTCGGTAGACGACGGCTCGCCGGTGATGCACCAATCGATCGCCTGCCCACGTTCGCGGAACAGCTCGGCCACACGCCGCACGCCATCGATGGCATCGCCTTCTTCGTCGGAGGTCAGCAGCAGCGCCAACGTGCCGGTGTGCTGCGGATATGCGGCAACGAACTGTTCGGCGGCGACCACGAAGGCGGCCACTCCACTTTTCATGTCGGCGGCGCCGCGCCCGTACAGCACACCATCGCGAATCTGCGGCTCGAACGGATCGCTTGTCCACGCCTCGCGCGGCCCCGGCGGCACCACATCGGTATGCCCGAGCAGCACCAGCACCGGCGCACCGCTGCCGTGCGTGGCCCATAGATTGTCCACCTCGCCCAGGCGCAGGTGTTCGATAGCAAAGCCGGCGCGCGCCAGCCGCTGCGCGATCAGTTCCTGGCAGCCGGCATCGTCCGGCGTCACCGACGGGCGGGAGATCAGTTCACAGGTGAGGTCAACAATGTCGGACATGATCGGGTATCACTGGAGAAGTTGGGAGCTGCGGCAGCACCGGATCACGCAACGTCAAAGCGCTGCTTGAAACCGTTGTCCGAAAATCCCTGGCTGAGCTGGCCGTCATCGGTGATGACCACCGGGCGGCGGATCAGTTGCGGATACTCGCGTAGCAGCAGTTTCCATTCGGCTGCGCTGGCTGCAGCCTTGCGGTTGTCCGGCAGTTGCCGCCAGGTGGTCGACGACTTGTTGATCAGTGCATCGAATCCGCCGGCCTGCTCGGCCCACGCCACCAGCGTCTCCGGCTCGGGCTTGTGATCGCGGTAATCGACGAAGGTGTAGGCGACATCGAAGCGGTCCAGCCACTTGGTGGCTTTTTTGCAGGTGTCGCAGTTTTTGAGTCCGTATAGCGTGGTCATGTCATGCAGCTCCTGTGGTTGCGCGGCGCGCATCGGCGCGCGCCATCAGGTCGGTGGCAAGCAGTTCGGGCGACCGGCCGTGGGCAGGCAGGAAGATCACCGGTGCGTCGCCGGCCTGCACCTGCAGTGCCAGGCGCACCGGCGGAATCAGCCAGGCCGGCTCGACTGCGCGCAAGTCACGCAGGTCGATGCGCTGCCGCCGTCCCTGGCGCTCGACCAACAAGGCATCGCCGGCGTCGTACACCTGCGCCCAGCGCGCCGGTTGCCGCAGCCAACGCAGGGCCATCGCCACCACCAGCGCCGGCACGATCCAATGCCACGGCCCGCCGGTTGTGACCCTAGGATCGCGGGTCAGCACACCGACCGTGTAAAGCACGCCCCAGCCCAGCCAGAATGCCGGGATGCCCCACCTCACCCAGCGCGATGCGGCCCTGGACAGGATGTCCTGGTGCACGTTCGGTTGCGTGCTCAATCGGCAAGGCCACGCAGCAGCTCATTGACGCTGGTCTTGCTGCGCGTCTTGGCATCCACCTGCTTGACGATCACCGCGCAATACAGCGAGTGCGAGCCATCCTTGGACGGCAGCTGCCCGGACACCACCACGCTATACGGCGGCACATAGCCATACGAGATTTCGCCGGTGGCACGGTTGTAGATGCGCGTGCTCTGGCCGATGAACACGCCCATGCCGATCACGCTGTGATGGCCCACCACCACGCCTTCCACCACCTCCGAACGCGCGCCGATGAAGCAATGATCTTCGATGATGGTCGGGCTGGCCTGCAGCGGTTCCAGCACCCCGCCGATGCCCGCGCCGCCGGACAGATGGCAGTGCTTACCGATCTGCGCGCACGAACCCACCGTGGCCCAGGTGTCGACCATGCTGCCTTCGCCGACGTACGCGCCGATATTGGTGAAGCTCGGCATCAGCACCACGTCCTTGCCGAAATAGCTGCCGCGACGCGCCACCGCACCCGGCACCACACGCACACCGGCCTTGCGGAACTCGGCCTCGTTGAAGCCGGCAAAACGCGATTCCACCTTGTCCCAGAACGGCGCCGGCTGCGCCTCGATCACCGCCATCTCGTTGACACGGAAATACAGCAGCACGGCCTTCTTCAACCACTCGTTGACGGTCCAGCCGCCCTGCCCGTCCGGCTCGGCGACGCGGAACTCGCCGCTCTCCAATCCGTCGATGACGCGAGTGACGATGGCGCGGGTGGAGCCGTCGATTTCGTCGATGGTCAAGCTGGCGCGGCGCTCGAATGCACTCTCGATACCGAATTTGAGTTCGTCAGTGCCCACCTGCGCGGCAACGCTGTGCACGGCCTTTTCGGCGATCGGCAGTTTCTTCGCAGCGGCAGCCTTTTTGGCCGCCGGCGCAGACACCACGCTGGTCGGCTGCTTGGCCACGCGCGGTGCGCTGGCGGCGACTTTCTTTGCAACGCTTTTCTTGGCAGCAGCCTTGGTGTCGGCAGCTGCAAGAACGGTGGCGTTGCGCGCAACAGGCAGCTTGCCAGGCTTACTGACCGACTTGACCGCCTTACTTACCGGCTTGCCGACGGACTTGTTGTCACTCGGCTTGCCGCTCGCCTTGCTGCTCTTTGCGGTCGCGCGCGCAGGCGCTGCGCTGGTCGTGGTCGCGCTCTGCTTGCGCGCAGTCTTCTTGGTAGCCATGGGGGTCTCCGGAGGTGCTAGGTGGGATCGAGACAGGCGCACAGCGCATCGCGCAGCGCCTGCCGGGCGGATTCGGACAACGGGCGGTCGTGCTCGTCGGTGATCTGGAACTGGTCTTCGGCGCGCTCGCCAAACGTGGCGATGCGCGCGTCGTGCACGCGCAGGTGTTGCAGGCGCAGCACGTTGGCCACGTCGGCCAGCAAGCCGGGGCGATCGGGGGCGACCAGGCTGATGCGGGTGCGGCGGCCGCCAGCGCTTTCGCTGAATTCCACGCGCGGCGCAAAGCGGAAATGGCGCAGCTGGCGCGGCACCGCACGCCGCGAGGGACGCACCTTCTGCAGGTCGCCGGCCAGCACCTGCCGCAAGGCCGCAGCCAGACGCTGCGGGTCGCCATCGGCAGAGCTGTCCTGCGGCAGCACTTCGAACACGTCGAAGATGGCATCGTTGGGTGCATCCAGCACGCGGGCGCGGTGGATGCCGTAACCCTTGCGATCCAGCGTGGAGACGATCGCCGAGAACAACCCGTCACGGTCGCGCGAGTACACGAACACTTCCAGTGCGTCGTTGTCCGGCACTGCGCGACGCGCCTTGACCGTGGTCTGGCCGATCTGCACTTCGATCAGCGAGACCGCCTGCCAGGCCAGTTGCTCCGGACGGAAACGCAGGAAATTCTCGTCCGGCATGCCGGCGAACTGACGATCGATGGTGGCATCGTCGTGGCCTTGCGCCTGCATCAGCGCACGCGCGGACTCGCGCGCTTCGCGCAGGCGTTCTTCGCGCGGCGGCGGATGCTCCAGACCTTCGCGCAAGGCGCGGCGCGCAGCGAAATACAGATCGGCCAGCAGCCGGTCCTTCCAGGCATTCCACAACTTGGGGCTGGTGCCGGCAATGTCGGCGCAGGTCAGCAGATACAGATAGTCCAGCCGCTCGCGCGTGCCCACCAGCGTGGCGAAACGATGGATCACCTCCGGGTCGGAGATGTCCTGCTTCTGCGCGGTCACCGACATGCGCAGATGCTGCTCCACCAGCCAGGCCACCAAGGCGGTATCGCCTTCGCTGAGCCGATGCGCCTGGCAGAACGCACGCGCATCCACCGCACCCAGCTCGGAATGATCGCCGCCACGGCCCTTGGCGATGTCGTGAAACAGGCCGGCCAGCAGCAGCAATTCCGGCTTGCGCAAGCGCGGCCAGACTTCATGCGTGATCGAAAAACGCTCGTCGGCGCGACCGGCCGCAAACAGCGCGATATTCCGCAACACCATCAGCGTGTGCTGGTCCACCGTGTAGACATGAAACAGGTCGAACTGCATGCGCCCGGACACGCTGGCGAATGCCGGAATCCACTGGCCCAACACGCCCAGGCGCGCCATGCGATTGAGCGTTTCCATCGCACGCGGGCCGCGCAGCAGCGCCATGAAACGGTCGCGCGCGGTGGCGTCGGCCACGTCGTAAGCCGGCAACTCGCGCAGCACCTCGGCCAGCGCGCGCGCGGTCAGCGAATGCAGGCCGCGCACCTCGCGATGCGCCGCCCACTGCGCAAACAACGCGAATACCTGCAGCACATCGCCGGCCGGCCAATCATCCGCGTCGGCCGCCAGATAGCCGCGGCGCAGACTGAAGCCGCCACCGAGCGGTTCCGGTACCGCTTCACCATCGAACTGCTCTTCGAAGCGCTGCAACAACCGGTCGCTGATGCGGCGGATCAATGCAGCGCTGCGATAGAAGCGCTGCATCATCTTTTCCACGCCCAGGCTTTCCGGGTCGTCGGCAAACCCCAGCCGCTGCGCCAGGGTCTTTTGATAGTCGAAGCGCAGGCGTTCTTCCGGCCGGTTGGCGACGATGTGCAAACCGAACCGCAGCCGCGCCAGTTCTTCGCGCTCGCGCCGCAGCGCCGCAGCCTCGTCGAAGCCGACATGGCCGAGCCCGACCAGCGCTTCCAGATCCTTGACGCCGAAGGCGCGCAGCGCCATCCAGCCCAGCGTCTGCAGATCGCGCAAGCCGCCAGGGCCGTCCTTGATGTCTGGTTCCAGATTGTCGGCAGTGTCGCCAAAGCGCTGATGCCGCGCCAGCAGTTCTTCGCGCTTGGCCTGGAAGAATTCGCGCGCCGGCCAGACCCGTTGCGGGGCGATCGCTGCGGCCAGTGCCGCGCGCGCCTCGCTCCCTGCAACCAGCGGGCGCGATTCGATCAATGCGGTCAGCACGGTCTGGTCGGCTGCAGCGGCGGTGCACTGCGCAGCGGAGCGCACCGCATGACTGATCGGCAGGCCCACATCCCACAGCAACGCGAACAAGCGCGCCAGGGCCTGCTCGTGCTGTTGCTGCACCGCGCTTTCGCCCAGCACCAGCACATCCACGTCCGAACGCGGAAACAGTTCACCGCGCCCGTAACCGCCAACCGCATGCAACGACAACCCGGCATCGCCCGGGATGCAGCGCGTCCAGGCATTGCGCATCAATTGGTCGACCGCGCGTGCGCGCAAGGCCACCAGGCGTTCGATCGGTTCACCCTGATCGAAGCGCTTGCACAACCGCATGTCCGCATGCACCAGCAGCGGACGGGCCTGCGCGGCCCACTCGGCATCGCCGGCGACACCCGGGTCGGGTCGATCCGCCGGCGTGGCCGTCATACCGGGGCGGGCGCGTTCGGCGACAGCGTCAGCACATCCACGCCGTCTTCGGTCACCGCGACCATGTGTTCCCACTGCGCGGACAACTTGCGGTCCTTGGTGACCACGGTCCAGCCATCGGGCAGCGTCTTATGGTGGTAGGTGCCTTCGTTGATCATCGGCTCGATGGTGAAGGTCATGCCGGGCTTGAGCACCAGGCCTTCGCCGGGACGGCCGTAATGCATCACCTGCGGCTCGTCGTGATAGACCTTGCCGATGCCGTGGCCGCAGTAATCGCGCACCACGCTGAAGCGCTCGGCCTCGGCATACTTCTGGATCGCATGGCCCACATCGCCCAGCGTCGCGCCCGGCTTGACCGCACGGATGCCGCGCCACATCGCTTCGTAGGTGGTGTCGACCAGGCGCTTGGCCATCACCGACGGCGTGCCGACGTAATACATACGGCTGGTATCGCCGTGCCAGCCGTCCTTGATGACGGTGACATCGATATTGACGATGTCGCCTTCCTTCAGGACTTTGGCCGCGCTCGGGATGCCGTGACAGATCACGTTATTGACCGAGGTGCACACGCTCTTGGGGAAGCCGCGATAACCGACATTGGCAGGAATGGTCCCCTGCACGTTGACGATGTGGTCGTGGCAGATGCGGTCCAGCTCGGCAGTGGTCACGCCCGGTTGCACGTGCGGGGCCACGATGTCGAGCACCTCGGCGGCCAGACGGCCGGCGACGCGCATCAGTTCGATTTCTTCTTTGGTTTTTAGATTGACGCTCATGGTCCGGATTATCGCCGATTCGGGCTGAATCTGAACGACCCGCGCAGCCGTTTTTTGCAAAACACGCCGTTACGGCGGAAGCGGACGGTGCAGCAAAAAACTGGCGTCACCGCGCATTCATGTGTGACATAGTTCAGAAAGCGTCAAATTCTCCATTAACGGAGTCATCCGCAGGACATCCCAATTTTACGAAAAGAACCAGATTAAACAGCTAGATAGCGCGTGAATTCGGCGTTATCGTTTGGCACAGCTGATGCATTGGAGGAAGGGCGACACGTCGTCGCGTCACCAATGACCAGACCGGTCAAGGAAATGTCCATGCGTACTGTCCGTCCTGTCCTGCTGTCCCTCGGCCTGCTCTCGACCATTGGCGTTGCCACAGCAGCCGATACCACCACATTCAACGTCAAGATCGCCGTCACCAAGGCCTGCACCATCACGGCGGCGTCGGCGACGGACGTCGACTTCGGCTCGGTGTTGTCCACCTCGACCGCCAATGCCGACGCCAACGGCAGCGTGACCGCGCAGTGCACTGCGTTGACGCCGTACAACATCGCCTTGAGCGCAGGCAGCAATGCCGGCACCGCCAACGACGTCACCACCCGCCGCATGAAGAACACCGATGCGCTGGTCACCACCAACAACTTCATCGCCTACCAGCTGTACCAGGATCTGGGACGCAGCACGGTGTGGGGCAGCACCAGCGGCACCAATACGCTGAGCCGTACCGCCACCGGCATCAACCAGGTCTATCCGGTCTACGGCCGTGTGACCAACCCGTCCGCCAACAATCCGGCAACCGGTGCGTACCAGGACACGATCACCGCCACGATCGTCTATTGAGCGCGCGCATGCCCTTGCACCACCGCCTGTCGTCTCGCATGCCGGCGTGGCTGGTCACGACCGGAATGGTCTTGACGCTCGCACTGAGCAGCGCCTGGCCGCTGCTATCGGCGCGCGCAGCCAGCCTGCAATTGGCACCGACCTCGCTGACGCTGAGCGCAGAACAGTCCGCCGACGGGCTGTGGCTGAGCAACAGCGGCGGCGTGCCGGTGCAGGTGCAGACCCGCGCCTATCGCTGGACCCAGCGCGACGGGCAGGACCAGCTCGACCCGACCCAGGAACTGCTGGTCAGCCCACCGATGCGGACCCTGGCCGCCGGCGAGCGCCAGCTGATCCGGGTGATCCGCGCCGGGCCTGCGCCGACCAGCCAGGAAGTCTGCTACCGCATCATCGTCGACGAATTGCCCAACGCCGATGCCGACCGCAAGGGCATGCAGTTCGTGCTGCGCTACTCGGTGCCGATCTTCGTGCTGCCGCCCGGAAAAGCCGAGCCCACGCCGACCTTGAGCACGCAAGTGGTGGCCGGCAGCGACGGCAATGCGCAGATCCAGATCAGCAACACCGGCAATGGGCATGCCCAGGTCGCCGACCTGCAGCATCGGGTCGATGGCGCGACCAAGACCACATTGAACGGACTGGTGGGCTATGTGCTGCCCGGCCAGACCATGCGCTGGTCGCTGGGTGCACCGCTGGCGCAGTTCGCCCGCGGCACCATCATCGCAAGGATCAATGGTGAGGCGGACGAACGCACCCTGTTGGCAACGCCGACAGCGCCGTGACACGGCCCGGCTGGCGATGACGCTGCTCGCGACCGCCACCTGCCTGGGAAGCGCCGCGGCTGTCGATCTGGCCGACGTTGCCGCGCTGCCCGATCAAATCCCGCAAAGCGCCAGCGCACTGCCGCAGACGCTGTACCTGGATGTCACCCTGAATCAGGCCGACCGCGGCCTGGCGCCGTTCGAACTGGTGGACGGCCACCTGCGCGGATCGGTCGAAACGCTGCGCAAACTCGGCTTCATCCTTGCCGAGCGCAGCGCCGGCGAGCTGGTCGATCTGGATCGCCTGCCCGATGTGGAAGTGCGCTACGACGCCGCGCTGCAGCGGCTGGCGCTGCAGGTACCGCTGGCGCAATTGTCACTCTCCACCACGGTGTTGAAAGCCGAAGAAGTCGCCCCGCCCAGCGCCACCGCCTCCCCAGGCATGCTGCTCAATTACGACGTCTATGCCACGCGCAATGCCGGTGCCAGCAGCGTGTCGTTGGCGACCGAACTGCGCGGCTTCGGCATCGGCCGCGGCATGGTCGACACCACCGCCGTGTTCCTGGCCTACGACCGCCCGCAGGACCAGCGCTGGCGCAGCGAAGCGGTGCGTCTGGACAGCGCCTGGCAGATGGATTTCCCGGATACCGCCACCAGCCTGACGGTCGGCGATTTCTACAGCGGCTTTGTCGACTGGAGCCGCTCGATCCGCCTGGGCGGCGTGCAGATCGGCCGCAATTACGCCTTGCAGCCCTATCGCGTGCTGACGCCGACGCCGAGTTTTCTGGGCGAAGCGGCGGTGCCTTCGACCATCGAGCTGTATGTCGATGGCCTGCGCCAATACAGCGGCCAGGTGCCGGCCGGGCCGTTTCAGCTGGCCGCACAACCGGGCATCAGCGGCACCGGCCAGGCGCAGATCGTGGTGACCGATGCGTTCGGCCGCGTGCGCCGGCTGGACTTCGCGTTCTACGGCACCCCGCAACTGCTGGCGCGCGGCATTTCCGAATGGTCGGCCGGGATCGGCCACCTGCGCCAGGACTACGGCGTGCGCTCGTTTTCCTACGATGCGCGCACGGTCGCCAGCGCCACCCTGCGCAAGGGCCTGCGCGACGATTTCACCATCGAGGCGCATGCCGAAGCCGGCGGCGGCGTGGTCAATGCCGGTGCCGGCGGGATATGGCTGCTCGGCGTGGGCGGGGTGTTCAACCTCGCCTATGCGCATAGCCAGATGGATGCGCTGCGTGGCGGCCAGTACGTGCTGGGCTATGCCTGGAACAACCGTCGCTTCAACTTCAATCTCGGCACCCAGCGCACCCACGGCGACTACCGCGACCTGGGCGCGCTGCAGGGCGCATTGCCGGCACGCATCAGCGACCGCGCGGTGTTCGGCGTCAACGTCGCTCCGATCGGCTCGCTCGGCACCAGCTACGTGCGGCTGAGCTACCCGCAAGGCGACACCTCGCGCTATGCCAGCGTGTTCTGGTCGCGCAGTTTCGGGCGCAACTGGGCCGCCAATCTGTCCGGCAATCAGAACCTGGACGTGCGCAGCGATCGCAGCCTGTATCTGTCGCTATCGACCACCTTCGGCGAGCTGCGTCAGGCCAGCGCCTCGATGCAGCGCAACGGCAACCGCACCGGATTTGTGGCCGATGTCAGCCAGCCGTTGCCGGGCGACGGCGACCTGGGCGGCATCGGCTGGCGCCTGCAGGGGCGTGCCGGCGACGATGCCAGCGGCGGCTTGGCCGAACTTGGCTGGTTGAACCGGGTCGGCCGTTACAACCTCGGCGCGGCCAATCAGGATGGCGACAACTTCGGCTATGCCAGCGCCAGCGGCAGCCTGGTGTGGATGAACGGGCGTGGCTTTGCCGCACGCGATATCCAGGATGCCTTTGCGGTGGTGTCCACCGACGGCCAGGCCGGCATTCCGGTACGGCTGGAAAATCGCCTGATCGGCGTCACCGATGCGCGCGGCACGCTGCTGGTCACCCCGCTGCAATCGTGGCAGCGCAACCAGTTGTCGATCGACACCTTGAACCTGCCGGCAGATCTGCGCGTGGACCGCGTCGATACCGCAGTGACGCCGCGCCAGCAATCCGGCGTCGCGGTGCGCTTCGGCATCACCCGCGTGCGTGCGGCGATCATCGTATTGCACGACGCACAAGGCGCCCCGCTGCCGGTGGGCAGCGTGGTGCAGCGCGAGGGCGATGCCGAACGCGTCGTGGTCGGCTACGACGGCGAAACCTATCTGGACAATCTGCAGAGCGACAACCGCCTACTGGTCGACTTGCCGCAGGGCCGCTGCAGCGCGCAGTTCACCTATCCGGCCAACCCGAGCGGCATTCCGCGGGTGGGACCACTGCAATGCGTCACCGAGCAGAAAACGCCATGAACCTGCACGGCCTCTGGCGCCTGGTGCTTGCACTGGCTATCGCGATGTTATGGCTGGCACCAAGCCAGCGCGCGCAGGCCGACACCACATGTACCGTCACGCTGGGCACGCCGTTGGCGTTCGGCAATGTGGCAGCCAATGGCACCACCGATGCAGTGGCAACGCTCAACGTCTCCTGCGCAACCGCCGCGCTCAGCGTCCTGGGCTATGCACAAGTGAGCCTTTGCCTGGACCTGGGGCCAGGCAGCGCCAGCAGCGGGCTGTATGCACCACGCCGCATGCTCAACTCCACCAGCGACAGCCTGGACTTCCAGGTCTATAGCGATGCCACGCGTACCCAGATCTGGGGCGCCACGGGATCCACAACGCCATCGCCGCGCACCTTGACGCTCTCGTACGGCGTCCCGGTGATCACCGGTGGCTCGCAGACGGCCACCATCACGCTGTACGGACGCATTCCGGCTAACCAGATCCTGTCGGTCGGCAACCACACCAGCAGTTTCGGCGGCGCCGACACCGTGCTGCGATATGCCTACAACGAAAGCATCATCGGCATCCCACCGCTTCCGGGCAGTTGCATGGCCGGCGGCAGCGGCGCCAAGACCGCCAGCAACGCCTTCCCGTTCACCGCCTCGGCCAACGTGCCGGCACGCTGCAATACCTACGTCACCACCGACCTGGATTTCGGCAGCATTGCCGGCACCATCAACACCGCCATCGACCGCAGCTCCACCATCAGCCTGACCTGCACCAACCGCACCGCCTGGAACATCGGCCTGGGCGACGGCATCAACGCCACGGGCAGTCTCCGACGCATGCGGCATTCCAGCAGCGCCAATTACATCGCCTATGAGCTCTACAGAGACGTCGGCCGCGGCAGCCGTTGGGGGACCAGCATCGGCGTCGATACGCTCAGCGGCACCGGCAACGGAGTGGCCCAGACGGTGACCGTTTACGGCCGCGCGCCCGCACCGCAACTCCCCATCGCAGGCGACTACAACGACACGGTGACCGTCTCCATCACTTATTGACAGTTAATCAAGTTCGTATCCGGGGCGTCGCTATTTGTTACGTCTCCAATGCAAACGATTGCCTTCATGATGCCGGTCACCCTCCTGAAGCGCCTGATGCTGCTTGCTCTGTTCTGCAGCGCGTCTGTGGCAAACGCTGCCGCCAGCCGCGGCCCGGAAAATTCCACCCTGCACATCGGCCTGCGCCTGCTCAACGGTTGCGAGCTGCGCACCACGCCCCCGCGCGCCAGTTGTTCCAGGGGCACGCCGATGGCGATTGCCCAGCCGGCGCGTGCCGCCGAAACACCGGCCATCGCCAGCACCGGCCAGGATGCCAGCGCATTGGCAGGCCCGGCGCCGGCCACCGCCGCACGCATCACCACGATCGCGTTCTGACCATGGCCACGCGACGCTCCCTTCATTGCTGGCTCGCAGTTGCGCTGGCCTGTGTCGCAATCGACGGCGCCGCCGTCGCTGCCGAGATCGCCATCGCACCGACCACTGCGCATATCCCGGCCGATAGCGATCAGGCAACGGTCTGGCTCTACAACCAGGCCGCGCTGCCATGGCGCGCCGAAGCCAAGCTCTACCGCTGGCGGCAGGATGGCGAGCGCGAAGTACTTGAGCCCGCCACCGGCGCCACGGTCAGCCCGAATCATTTCGAGATCCCGTCGCAAGGGCGCCAGCTGTTGCGGGTGATCCGGCTCGGCCCCAGCCCGGTGCAGACCGAAGACAGCTATCGACTGGTGGTGACCCAACACGCCACCGGCGACGAAACCGAGTTGCTGCGTTATTCCACCCCGGTATTCGCCCTGCCCAGCCAGCCCGCCGCGCCAAATCCGGTGCTGCGGACCACCCTGTCCGGCCACGGCGGCGGACGCGCACTGAGCGTGCACAATGCCGGGCTCAGCCATGCACGGCTGGCAGATCTGGCCTACATCGATGCCGGCGGTACCCGCCGCAGCATCCGCGATGATCTGGCCGGTTACGTGTTGCCAGGCCAAACCCGCCAATGGGCACTGCCGGCCAACCTGCCCGCCGGCAGCGGCCGCTTCGTGGCGCGCATCAACAGCGACATCGAGACCACGCTGACGCTTGAGCCGTGAATCGGGAATCGGGAATCGGGGCAGCATTAGAGTGGCTGAAGAAACCGCTCAGTTGTTTGGATCGAACTGAGCTGATCAGGCCGCACCGCATCTGACCGCCGCGTCGCATTCACTGCTCGCAACCATGCACACCAGCCATCTCCACTGGTCCTTGCCCGCCCACCGTCGCGGGACCTTACGCGGCATGGATGCCGCAG